>CAXSEX010000011.1:0-24582 GCA_964236415.1 uncultured Acetobacteraceae bacterium
TCGAGGTCCAGCAGGGCGCGGGCCTGGTCGGGGGTCACGTCGGCTGACGCCACCAGCTCCGGGGTGGCGCCGACGTGGCGGGTGAGGGTGGGCGCGATCCTCACCAGGGTCGGCCGCGGGCACAGCGCCGGCCCGAAGGCGAAGAACTCACCCGGCCGTAGTTCGCGCAGGCCGGATGCCTTCTCGGCCCCGAAGCCCAGCAGGTCGCCTGCCCGGGCCACGTCGCGGTCGAAGATGTTGAGGCCGAGCAGGACGTTGTGCAGCTCGGACTGGACGGAGGTGGCAAGCTTGGCGAGGCGCTGGGTGGCGATCACCGGGCTGATGCCGCGCTTGCGCCCGCGGGCGCACAGGTCGGTCAGCGTCGCCACCCCGAGGCGGCGGGTCTCCGCATCCCGCGCCGAGGCCGCCATGTGCGGCGCCAGCAGGTGCGCCTCGTCGATCGCGACCAGGACCGTGTGCGCCCAATCCTCCCGAGGCGAGGCCAGCAACCGCAAAGAACGCGGCCGCTTTCTGGATGCGGACATCCGGCTCGAGATCGGTGAGGTCGAGGTGCAAGGGCAGCCGGTGATGACGGGCGCGCATCGCGGCCGCGGTCAGGCCATCGTTGGCGATCTCGCTGGCCCGGATCGTGGCGGCGCCAATGTGCTCGGCAAGGTTGGCGAACTCGCCTTCGGGATCGACGATGATGGTGGTGAGGTAGTCGTGCGCTTCCTCGATCAGGTGCCTGAGCGTGGCGCTCTTGCCTGCGCCCGATGATCCCTGGATCAGGCAGCGGCCTGCCAGCAGGCGGTTCAGGTCCAGGTGAAGCGTGAGCGGGTCTGGTTGCGGTCGGGTAGGCTCGGAAAGCTGGTCAGGCGTTCAGGCGCTCTCATCACCGGGCGTGGCTGTGGCCTCCGTTGGCGGTGCCGGAGACGACACGATGTCGGCCGGGATCGGACCGGGCCGCCCCATCCAGGGCTCCGGCCGAATGCAGCGTGCCCAGTCCGCGAAGGACGGGATGCGTCCCAGGTCTTCCAGGATGTGCTGCTCGGCAATCAGTCGCACCGGTACGATCCGGCCCACGCTGTTGGTGATCGTTCTTCCGAACGCCTGCTCGGCGGCGAAGCAGCCTTCGGCATGGTGGCGCAGCGCACGGTGGCGGAAGTCGGCAAGTATCTCTTTTGACCGGTCAAGCCAGGTGTGGATGTCGAGGTAGTCGTCTGGCGTTCCGCCCCACCTGCGGGCGGAGGAGACGGCGTGATGGTAGCTGTGCGCCATGGTTGCCTCCTTCAGAACTCGTGTTCGTGGTATTCGCTCGCGGTGTAGCGCTCGTTGTAGGCGAGCGTGATCGAGCGTGCGGCGACGTCGAAGGTGAACTCGCCATAGGCGCCGTCGTCGTTCTCCCAGCCGCCATGGGCGTTGCTCAGAAGGGCGTAGGACAGGTTCTCCACCACGTCCCTGACCGTCGCGGTCGTCACGGAGGGCGCGGCGGCGCCGAAACCGAAGTCGCGATACTCGATGGTGCCGGTCGGCAGGTCCGATGGCTGGTTCTCGCCGCTGAGTGCGGTGATGTCTTCGATCTGGCCGGAGTCGCCGCTGCCATCGAAGGTGACCACCACGGAGGTTATGCCCTCCGTGGCCAGCGCCTCGAACAGCGCCACCTTGTTCAGCGGCAGCGCCTCGGCTTCCCGGTCCCTGTGTGCCTTCCACTGCCGGTCGATCTCGGCCATGCGAGCGGTCCAGCCCGTGTCCTCGCGGGCCTGGTCCTCGGCCGTCGTCACGCTCTCGGCGGCGATGCCGTCCGTGTTTTCCTTGGTTGTCTCCCGTTCGGTCGATTGTGCGCCATGTGGCGCGGGCACTCGCTGGCTTGAGCCGTAGTCCGGCAGCCGTTCCGGCCATGTCGGCGGCAGTGTCGGTGCCGCAATCACCAGGACGTCGTAGACGCCCTTGGACACGGGCCGGGCCTCGCCATCACCCGCCGCATCGCTTTCGCTCGGGCTGGTCATCGTGCGACCCTCTGCACCGTCCGGACCGGCACGCTGCTGGCGCTGTCGGTCACCAGACCCGGGACCGCAAGGATGCCGTAGACGGCAAGGGCGAACAGGACACCTCCTGCTGCGATCTGAAGGCTTCTCCTGATATTGCGCATCGCCGCTCTCCTGCTGGGATCTTCTTGCTGAAGACCCCTCCCGCGGGCCGCTTCGCGGATCGGCGGGACATGGGCGAAGCCGGCGCAGCCGGGCGCGCGCTTGCGCGCGACCCTTGTGGCGACGGCCGCGAAAGCGGCAGCAGCTCTATTTCCTCATTTCATTCTTCCCTGCCTCGATCGGCGATGAGGCGGCACGGTGGCAGCCAGGGCAGAGTCGGCCTTCAAAGCGCCAGCATTCGGCCGCTTGCTGCCGGCACCCTGCCCTCGTTGCGTAGGATGCGTTCAATCTCGGCCCGGTGTGAACCGCATGCCCATACCTCGCGACCTGGCCGGGTGAGTGGTGGGCCGAAACCGAAGGGGGGATGCCGGACCGCGCAGACGTGACATCGCCGGGCCACGTAGGCGAGGACCGCTGGGCTTGGGGACAAAGCCTTCGCCCCGTCCGAGTCCTCTGGCCAGGGTTCATCGCTTGCGCGAGCCGCGTTCGCGTTCATCGACATATCGCTCTCCTCTCTGCCGCCCTCAGAACCGCCGGCCTGCAACGACCCGGGCAGCGACCGTAGGAAGCCGGGCACGCCACTCAGCGGCCGGTCCGTCGCCGGCGATCCAGCCGTGGCAGCGGTGAACCACGGGGATATCGCCCAGGAACCGCGAAGGGGTGGTGTGCCCCCGCCGGAACCCGGCGTGTGAGATCGTCACCCGCCGCGTGCCGCGGGTGATGGCGACATACGCGAGGCGCCGTTCCTCGTCGGCGTCTCCATAGTCAGGCGGGAACACGCCCTGCTCCCAGGCCGGCAGGAAGACATGGCCGAACTCCAGGCCCTTGCTCCAGTGCAGCGTCATGAGCTTCACCCGATCTCTCGCCCCCTCCTCCCTCGGGCCGCTGGCGCTCAGCGCCGCATGGTCCAGCAACTCGCGCGCGGTGTGGAAGCCGCCCGCGAGCAGGATCAGTTCCTGCAGGTTCTCCAGCCGTCCTTCCGTGCTTTCAGCCCGGCTGTCGCGCAGCATGGCCCTGTAGCCGGTGGCTTCCAGCAGCAGGGAGATCTGGTCGGCAACGGTCGCCCCGCGGTCGCTGCCGACGCGGCGGATCGCATCTGCGAAGGCAAGCCCCGCCGCCCTCGGCTTGGGCGGCAGGCCTGCCGTCTCCATGGCCAGGAGCAACGACACCTGGCGAAACGCCGCTTCATCTTCCAACTCGCCCATCGTCTTGGGGCCGAAGCCCCGTGGCGGCACATTGATCACCCGGCGCAGCGCTTCGTCAGCCTGTACATCGTCCGGCGTGGCCAGCAGGCGCAGCAAGGCCAGCGCGTCCTTGATCTCAGCTCGCTGAGAGAATCCTATGTCCCCTATGAGCACGTAGGGGAATGTTGGCGCGCATCAAGGCCTCTTCGAAGCCGCGCGACAGGGCGTTGCCGCGGTAGAGGATCGCCATCTCCTCCCAGGAGATGCCCTGCCCGTGCCGGCGGGTCATCTCGGCAACGATCCCGCGTGCCTCGTCTTCGGCATTGTTGAAGGCCAGCACCTCCAGCTTGTCACCCTGTGGCTTGCTGGTGAACAGCGTCTTGCCGAGGCGCTTGGGGTCGTGGGAAATGACGGCGTTGGCGGCAGCCAGGATGTGCCCGGTCGAGCGGAAGTTCTCCTCGAGGCGCACCTGGGCGGCGCCAGGGAAGTCCCGCGTGAACCTCCGGATGAAAGCGATCTCCGCGCCGCGGAAGCCGAACACGCTCTGGTCGTCGTCGCCGACCACGAAGACTTCGCCGTGCCGGGTGCCGAACAGGCGGAGCGAGGTATACTGGGCCAGGTTCACGTCTTGGTATTCGTCGGCCAACAGGCAGTCGAACCGCCCGGACCAGCGCTCGCGGTAGCCGGGGTCGCGCAGCATGGTCTTGGTCGGCCAAAGCAGCAGGTCACCGAAGTCGGCCGCGTTGGCGTCCGCCAGGGTTCGTTGGTAGGCGGCATAGACCCGTGCAGTCGCCCGCCAGCCATCCGGGTCGGACAGCGTGCCGTCAGCGCGCTGCTGGGCGATCAGCGCCTCGATGTGCGCCGGTGCCTCCTGTGGCGTGATCAGGCCGTCCTTCAACTTAGACAGCCGATTGCACATGGTCTTCAGCGGGTCCTTGCCGAAGCTCGGCACGTCGTCGCCTCCGTGCAGGTTCATGCCCTTCATGACGCGCTTGACCATGCGACGGCTGTCGTCCGCGTCGAGGATGTCGAACCCCGAACGCAAGCCCGCGATCTCGGGCTCGACTCGGAGCTGGCGGGCACCGAGGCCGTGGAACGTGCCCATCCAGTGCGGAACACCCTCCCCGCCCAGGGCCGCACGGATGCGGCCCGCCATCTCGCCCGCAGCCTTGTTGGTGAAGGTCACGGTCAGGATGCGCGAGGGGAGGATGCCGCGCTCCTTGATGCGGTGCGCGACGCCGAGCGTCAGCGTCCGGGTCTTGCCCGTGCCTGCCCCGGCCAGCACCAGCACCGCGCCCGTCCGCGTCGCTGCCGCGCGTTGTTCAGGCGTGGCGCCCTGGAACAGAGAGGAGCCGTGCATCACTGCACCTCCGTGATGATGCAGTTCCAGCCGTGGACTTTGACCAGTTCGCCATCATCGGTCTGGATCGTGAACACGCTGTCGAGGTCCCATTGGCCGTCCTCGTCGCGCAGCCCCTTGACGATCTGCCCCTCGACGGTCTGCCCGCCTCGCTCGACCAGCACGAAGGTGGGTCGCTCCCCTGGGCCGGGAATGTTGGCCGCCCTGCCTGCCGTGCCGGTCCGCGCCATCGTTACCATCTGCACCACGACGGCGGCGTCCAAGGCGTCGTTCTGGAGCTGCTCAAGCCGCTCCCTGAACACGCAGGCGGCGAGATGGGCTGGCCAAGGCTCCCAGGATTGTCGCTGTCCTGCTCGCGGCAACGGGTCCCGTGCCATGGGTGGGATAGCGATGCCGAGATCCAGGCGGATTTCGGCTTCCGACCATCCAACAACGTGGTGGGCTTCGCTGGCTGCCGCCAGCCGGTCGGCATGCTTGTGCGCTTCGTGGCTTGCCCGATCCCACCCGGGCAGATCGTAACGTTGATTGATGCAGCGCCGCATTTGCCGGGTCAGGTGCTGGTAGGCCTCGCCCATGAGCGGCTTCAGCGGCGTAGGGATGTCGTGGTTGATCAGCCCTTCCTCGGCGTCGTGCAACAGCTCGCGCAGCTGTTCGCCGGGGGTAAGCGGCCGCGAAGATGTGGCTTGCCGCAAGCTCAGCACGGTCAAGCTGTGCTGGGCCACGGAGAGCGGGTGGTCCCAGCGCGTATCGCTGCACCAGCGATAGGTCCGTGACAGGCGGATGGCCATATCCTCGTCCGTCCAGGCGCACGGGTGGGGGTTCAACAGGTCAAGCCTTCGTCCCGAAGGGAGCAGCATCCAGGGGTGGGCGGTCATGCTCTCTGCTCCTTCAGCACATCGTTCCAGTCGGTCCCCGTCGTCGGGGTCAGCCGGACGAAATTGATGCCAGCCGACCGCGCCGATTCGGCATGCCGTGCGGCGTAGCGCTCGCCAGCGAGGTTCGCGTCGGCAGCACTCGCCAGCTCTGAACCCTGCAACCGCGCCAATCCAGCCAGGGTCTGCTCGATGGCGACAATGGTGCCATCACCCATGCCGCCGCCGGTCGCGGCGTAGATCGTGTCCAGGCGCAAGCGCTCGAAAGCGGCCAGGCTCAGGGCGTCGATCGGCGCCTTGGCCAGCGCCAGGCGGGTCACCGGACTGCCCTGGCTGGCGCAGAGCCGGAACAGCGTCTTGTGACCGCCCCGGAGCGAGCCCTTGAACACGGGGCCGCGAACCTCGACGTGGCTGACCTCGCCGTCTTGCCGGTGAGCGAACCAGACCCCCCCGCGGTAACCCTCTCGTACCACGTCGCGGGCAGCGGCCTCCAGCAGCACGAAGACGGGCAACTGGCGGACGGTCGCCAGGTAGTCCCATCCGGGCGAGCCGGGGCGCAACCGTGGCCGCGCAGCCCGCCGGAGGGCGGGACAGGTGTCGGTGTCGGACTGTCGTGAGCGGAGGACTTCCGGGAAGCTGGGCAACACGCCCACGAAGCGGCGCAGCACCTGCCGCACCTGGCCGAAGTTGAGGCTGTGGTCGAGGTGCTGCACCAGGGAGCACACGTCGCCCTTGGCAGCACTCTGCGGGTCCCACCAACCGCGCTGATCGTGGTTGACGATCAGTATCTCGCCCTCACCGCGCCGATATTTCAGCGTTCGCTTCGTGCTCTCATGCCTGTCCAGCTTCCAAGGTGGTGGCCACTGCTCCAGCAGCGCCGCACAGCTCACCTCTCGCTTGAAGGTCTCGATCTCGACATCAATGCCGGTCATCACACGCTCCCAGGATTGTGGGTGGGCGTGGTGCAGTCCGGTCCGGCTGCCCTTCACCCTCCCTTGACCCTGCCCGGCGACCGCGAAGCCGCGTTGCCGCAAGGGCGCAGCCGTCGCAGACGGTCGCGCGTCGCCTTCAGCGCGCGACCCTTGCGGTGACGACGGTGCAAGCGGTAACGGCATCACTCCCCCGAACTGGTCCCCCTTCTCAGGGCGGAGCGCGCCAATTCGAATTCTTCGAGCGCATTGCCTCACGTTAATTGCTACCGGCCCACGTCGTTGCCTCAAGTGGTTTGCTGCCGGCGGACGAGGGCTCGGAAAGCAACAGAATGGCACCGCGGATCAGCGTATCCATCCGGTGACGGCCGCGGTTACTCGTGCAGTCGGCACTGCGCTCGGCTGAAGTCCACGTTTTCTGTCCCGTCGCCGCAGGTCGCTCCTTCCAAGGTCTTGGCGTAGCCATCCTCGGTGAAGACGAGAAAGGTCATGGGTGCCTCGAAGCCGTCGATGTCAGCCCAGACGTTGCCGATGACCCGAGGCACCGTGACCGGGGCTGCCTTCTGCCGCTCAATCTCGAGATTCGTAAAGAAGCCTGCGCCACTGTTGTGGCGCCCGATCACGCGAGCCGCCTGAAACTGAGCCAGCAACTCGTTCCGCTGTTGCGGATATTGACCAGCAATTGCGTCGAGCACCGCGGCTTCGAGGTGGTGGAAAGCTGCATTGTTACTGGCCGACGCTGGCAAGGAGTTCAAGCGCATCGCCATGCGCAGCGACAAGACGGATCAAAGCTTCGCCGCCATGATCCATCTTGCCGCAGCCGTCATCGGCTCACGTTGATGCATCTCAACAGGCCCTAATGCCGAAGGCATGCGCCGAGGTTGAAAAAAACGAAGTCGAAATGCGTCAGCACCTGATTGAGGCCGGGGTGAAATTCAACACCGTGCCGCCCGCAGACGAAGCCGCTGTCCGGTCGACGTTGAGTGGTGTGCGCGACACCTGGACCATGGACCTCGACAAACGCGGGAAGTCTGCAAGTCAAGTACTTCTGGAGTATGATGCGACCCTCAAGGCCATGGAAGACCAAAAGTGACCAGCACTCTTTCCTGTCCCGGACGAGTGCAGGCCAAGAGGTCGGCGGCCTTGCGCCTGTGCCGCAGTCGGGCCGGTCAGCGAGTCACGACGCGCAGCTCGGCCTACCCTGATTGTAGCTATGCCGAACGCGAAGGGGTTCAGCCAGCCATCCACGGACCATGAGGAAGTGTGTGGTGCCCGCGACGGAGTAGGGCCGATTGCGGTAAGCTAGCCAGTGTTCGCGGTACAAACCAGTCCAAGCCAGCCGCTGATCCTGGCGTCCCGTTCCCGGCGTGGATGTAGCTGGGCTCATGGCGGCCCTGGTTGCATGATGCAGCTACCACCCCGGACCCGACAAGAGCCAAGCTGCTTAACGCGGCAGCACTTCCGACAAGTGGGTTTCCTCGTCCACGCGGGGTTGGTAGGACAGTCCGGCGCGCATCGCCCAGGCAGATTTCTGGATGTAGAGCGGGATGATGGCTGTGTCGGCGGCAGCGATCTGCATGGCGGCCCGCAACTGCGCGGCCCTCGCGTCATCGTCTGCGATCTGCAGCGCCTGGCTGAGAGCCGCGTCGAACGCAGGATTTGAGTAGCGCGTGTTGTTGCTCACGCCATTGCCGCGTGCCGGGTCGTAGGTCGCGACTATCGACCGAAGCGGGAAGGAGGCGTCGTTCGTCGCCGCTGTGCCCCCGAACAGTAGGGCCGAGAAGGCCTGGCGGCTCGCGCGGGCGCTGATGTTGGACCAGGGCAGGGGGTCAATCGAAGCCTTCACGCCGATGCGCGTCCACATCTGGCCGATTGCCTGCATGACGTCGGAGCCGTTTGCGTAACGGTCACTCGGGCCGTGCAAGGTGATGCCGAAACCTGCAGGGTAGCCTGCTTCGGCCAGCAGTGCACGCGCCTTGGCCGCGTCGTACTCTGGCTTCAGGGCGGGATCGTAACCGACCAAGCCCTCCCGCACCACCTGTGCCGTCGGCAGCGCCGCCCCTTGCAGGACGCGGTCGGCAATGGCGCCCCGGTTGACGCCGAGCGCCAGGGCGCGGCGGACCCGCGGATCGCGCAACGGGTTCCGGTCGAGCGCCTCGCCGTTCAGGCCCGTTACGAACGGGCTGCGGTCGCGGGCGGAGTCGAGTGCGACGTAGACGACGCGCAGCGTCGCCGTGTCCAGCAATGCCAGGCGCGGATCGGCGCGCAGGCGCGGCTGGTCGGCCGGCGGGGCATTGTTCACGATGTCCACATCGCCGCTCAGCAGCGCCGCCGTGCGGGCGCTTGCGTTCGAGATCACGCGGTTGGTCACGTGCTGCCATGGCGCCTTCGTGCCCCAATAAGCGTCGTTCCGCTCCAACTCGACGGACTGCCCGGGCGTGAACGAGACCAGGCGGAAGGGTCCGGTGCCGATGGCCTTGCTGCCGTTGTTGAACTCCGCGGTCGTGACGCCCGAGTGGATCTGCCGGCTCAGCATCATCACCCATGACATGTTCACCGGGACGAAGGGATCGATACCGTTCGTATGAAGGCGGACGGTTTGGGAATCCACAACCTCGACGGCCGCGACGGACTTTGTGAAAATGCCGAAGCCGCCTGGGCTGTTCGGCACGTTCGGCGCGCGCTCAAGCGTAAAGGCGACGTCGTCGGCCGAGAAGGGCGTGCCGTTTTGAAAGCGCACGCCGGGCCGCAACCGGAACTCCCAGGTTTCCGGGTCAACCATGCGCCAGCTTTCGGCCAGCGCCGGCTGCACATGCCCCTCTGCGTCCGTGGCCGTCAGCGCGTTGAAGATTTCCTTGCTGACTTCTAGGTTCGGGGTCGCCGTTTGATAGTGCGGATCAATGCTGGTGGGCGTGCTGCCGTTGCCGAACACCAGGGTTTGCGCCGTCGCGGGCAGCGCCGTGGCCAACAGCGCAAGCACCGCAGACCAGGGACCAAGGCGTTCGCGCATTCGGGGTTCCGGTGCTGTGGGGACAGGCGATGGATGGCGACACTGCCCCGGAGGCGTGCAGCGGTCAACGAGGAGCAGGGACCCCAGGGCTATCGCGTTTGCGATTCAAGCTGAGCCATTGATGCTGGCTTGCCCGATTCGGCGATGATGGTTCCATGCCAGCCTGATCGCTCCATCCTGAAATGCGATTGCCCTGGGGACCCCAGGCGGGGTTGCCCGGCGGCCTGTCCTCTTGCAAAATGACGGCAAGCCGCAGCCTGGATGACCCGCAATGGACGGTCCCTTTTCCCGAGCCGACGCAATCAGCGGCTGTGCCCTCGGCTTCGTCGACCGCAACGCCGAAGGGCTGCGGCGGCTGAGCGACGCGCTGTTCTACTTCGGCGAGCTTGGGATGCAGGAGCATCGGTCCGCGGCGCTGATGACAGAGCTTCTGGAGCGGCACGGCTTCGCCGTCGAGCGCGGCATCTCCGGCTTCCCCACCGGCTTTCTGGCCACTTGGGGGCAGGGCGAACCCGTGCTGGCCGTGCACACCGAATACGATGCCAACCCCTCGAACTCGCAGCGCTCCGGCGTGACGGAGCAGGCCGAGATCGTGCCGGGGGCGCCTGGGCACTGCGAGGGGCACAACGTCAACGGCGCCGTCATGATCGCCGCCGCCCTCGCGGTCCGCCACGCGATGGAGCGCTTCGGCGTGCGCGGCACTCTGAAGGTGTTCGGCGCTCCGGCCGAAGAGCAGATCCTGAGCCGTCCTTATTTCGTGCGGGACGGCCACTTCGATGACGTGGACCTCGCCTTCCACGATCACATCCTCGACGAGTTCAAGTCCGACTATGGCTTGATGCAGTCGGCTTCCATCTCCGTGGACTTCACCTTCCGCGGGGAAACGGCGCACGCCGCGATGAACCCGTGGAAGGGGCGGGACGCGCTCGATGCGGTGGTGCTCATGGACGTCGGCCTGGCGCAGTTCCGCGAGCACATGCCGCCCGGCGCGACCGCCCACCGGGTCATCACGGATGGCGGGCAGCAGCCGAATGTCATCCCGGCGCGGGCCAGCATGTGGTGGTATTTCCGCAGCGGCGAGGCGGAGGGCGCGCGCGCCCTGTTCGCGCACGCGACCGACGTGGCGCGCGGCGCGGGGCTGATGGCGCGCTGTGAACTCGACGTCAAGGTGCGGGCCGCCGTGTGGCCGGTCCGCGGCAACCAGGTCATGGCCGAAGCCATCCAACGCGTCATCGTCGCAGTCGGGATGCCGGCATGGACCGCCGCGGAGCAGGCGTTCGCACGCACGCTGCAGCAGGCAGCCGGGGTGAAGGCAGACGGGTTGCGTACCACTGTCACACCGATGACAGGCCCCATGCGTCAAATCCCGGCGTCGAACGATTGCGGCGACATCTCGTGGAAGGTGCCGATGGCTCGCGTCTGGTTCCCGGGCAACGTCCCACACGTCCCGTTCCACCATTGGAGCGCGGGTGCAGCCCTCGCGACGTCGATCGCCCACAAAGGCGGGGTCGCGGGCGCCAAGGCGCTTGCCGCATCGATGGTTGAGTTCTTCGCGAACCCGGCGCTCGTTGCCGAAGCCAAGGAGGGTTTCCGGAAGGAGATCGGGGACACCGTTTACCGGCCCTTGCTGCCGGACCAAACCCGTCCGCCGACCGAGCTCAACGCTGAAACCATGGACCGCTATCGTGCCCGGATGGAAGTGCACTATCCCCCGGACGCTCCGGCCTTCGATGCCTGAACAGGGAGGCTCCATGACGGAGGGCAATGCCATGCTGCTGGGAGAGCCCAAGTGGGTTGATGTGGATGGCATCCCGACCCGCTACTTCGACGAGGGAGCCGGCGAGCCGATCCTGTTGATCACGGGCGGCAACTTCGGCTCGCCCGACGCGGCCTCCACCGTCGAGATCTGGTGCGACAACTTCCACGTCCTTGCCCGGCAGTACCGCGTGATCGCGCTCGACAAGCTGGGGCAGGGGCACACGGGCAATCCCAAGCAGAACGACTACCGGATGCAGGCCGTGGTCGCCCACGCCCGCGCGTTCCTGCAGGCGCTGGACCTGCGCGGCGTCCACCTGATGGGCCAGTCCCGCGGCGCCATGCTGGCGGCGCGACTGGCCTTGGAGGCGCCGGAGCGTGTGCGGAGCTGCACGCTGGTCAACACCGGCACGCTGTCGCCGGGTGTCGGCCTGAACGAGGTGGTCTTGTCCGGGTGCCCGTTCCCGAACGGGAGCCGCGAATCGCAGCGTTGGGTGTTCGAGCGTTGCGCGCACGATCCCGCATCGATCTCCGACGACCTGGTGGAGGCCGGCTACCAAGTGATGCGCCAGCCGAAGTATCAGGAAGCAGTGCGGATGATGGCGGTGGAGGGCCTGGCCGGGCGGCTGTTCCTACCGCAGCTTGCGGTGCTGAAACGGGAAACGCTGCAATGGATCGCGGACGCCGGATTGGGACGCCCGACCCAGATCGTCTGGGGATACAACGACCACACGACCACGATGCAGGCCGCAACCGAGTTGTACCGGCTGATTGCCGGGCGCGAGCCGCAGACCAGCTTCCACCTGATCAACAGCGCCGGCCACCACCCGTTCCACGAGCATCCCGCCCAGTTCAACGAGATTGCGCTGGGGTTCCTGCGGAACCTGCAGCGATGACGGAACCCGGCACGCAGAACGAAAGGTTTATCGACGTCGGCGGCGTCCGAACCCGCTACATCGAGGCCGGAAGTGGCCCCAAGACGATTGTGCTCATGCATGGCGGGGGATACGAGGACGATGGCCTCGGGCACAATGCCCAGGCTTGGGAGTTCAACCTGCCCGCCCTGGGGGCTGAGGGCTTCAGGGTGGTCGCGTTCGACGCGCCCGGCTATGGCGGGACGGCTGCCCCGGCAGACGAGGAGGGGTTCGGCCTTCCGGCCCTTGTCGCGCACGCGCTCGGCTTCGTCCGCGCCCTCGGCGGTGGCCGGGTCCACCTCGTCGGGTATGGCGCATCCGGCATGGTCGCATTGCGGTCCGCCTTTGCCGGGCCGGGCCTGCTGCGCAGCGTCGGCGTCGTGGACAGCGCGGCGGCGGCGCCCGCCGGCGACCCGATGGTGAACCTCACGCTGACCAAGCCGCTTGAGCCTCGCTACGGCCGGGCCGCACAGGCGTGGGTGCTCGAGCGGATTTCCTTCACACCCCATCACGTCGCCGCTGGCCGGTTCCTCGAAAACGCCGCCGCCGCGGCCATGAGTGAGGTGCCGGTCAACGTCCGGCGGCAACTCACGGCTGGCGGCGTCTTCGACCGGATCGTCCGGCCCTCGTTCGCACGTGCGCGGGTGAACAACTGGCTTCGGCTGCGTGAGGACGGGCTGCCCGTGCCGGTGATCCTGATCGGGGGTGCAAACGATCCGCTCTGCCCCATTGAGAACGCGCGCGCGCTCTTCGACCTGATTGCCCCGAAGCAGCCGGTCGCGCACCTACGCTTGATCGGCCGGTCCGGGTCGATGCCGTTCCGTGAGGAGCCCGGAGCCTTCAACTCGATCCTCGGAGGATTCATCCGGGCACTCGCCTGAGGCTTTGTCCCCGGCCTGTACGAGGGGCACCGTCAACTCGTTGGACTGATCCGGCCAGACGACAAAGGGGACAACCCATCACTGCTCATACCAGAACAGGATCCGCCGCTCGATCGCGACGAACCCCAAGTTGATCATGTAGCCGGTGAAACTGAGCAGGAACAGCGCCGCGAAGGTGTCTGCGCCTCGTCCAGCATACTGCGTTGAGATCAAGTAGTATCCGATGCCTGCATCGCCCGCGACCATCTCCGCCGCAACGCACGAGACGAAGGCCAGCCCGATGCTCAGCCGCAGCCCGGCAAAGATGTACGGCACCGTGGCCGGCAGCAACACGGACCAGACCCGGACCGTCCACGGCACGCCGAACGTCGCCGCCACGCCGCGATAGGTTGGCTCGACGGACAGTGCGCCCTGCAGCGTGTTGATGAACACCGGAAAGAACACGGTGAAGGCGACGACGGCGATCTTCATCCGGTCATCCAGCCCAAGGAACAAGATCAGCGGCGGGATCATCGCGGGGATCGGCAACGGCCGGAGCAACTCCACCATGGGTTCCAGCGTTCGCCGCGCGATCCGGCTGGTGGCCAGCAGCAGGCCGGCTGCTACGCCCGCAGCGCTGCCGAGCACGAAGCCCGAGCAGGCGCGATACAACGTGCCCGCCAAGGCCTCGGGCAACTCCAGTCCGAGCACGCCCCGAACGATCGCGGCCGCGATGGCGCTGACGGGCGGCCAGTTGCTGCTGACGACGAGGCCGAGGCGGGCCGAAGCCTCCCACAACAGCAGCAACACGGCAATGAGCCACAGCCCGAGCCTCGGGCCGCCGAACACGGTCCGGACATCCCAGCGTGTCGCCGCCATCGCCATGCGAGGCTCAGGCGCGAGCGGTCGCGTAAATCAGGCCGCCCATATCGGGCACGGTCTGCAACGAGCCGTAGCGCTGCATTGCCCGCGCGATACGCTCCAAATTCGCCTGCTCGATCACGCGCGGGTAATCCGGCCAGGCGATCAGCGCGCCGAGCCGCTCAGGCGCCAGCCTGGTGAACCTCGCCACCTGAGCAATCAGTTCGGGGCTGCCCTTGTTGGCCTGGGCCCATGCCGCTCCCCTTGCGTACGCGCCGACGAAGGAGTCGACCACGCCGCTGTTCTTTTTGATGTAGTCGCCGCTCGCGGCGAAGGCGGCGACGATGGTATTCGGCAGCATGGTGCCCATCAGGCCCGAGATCAATTCCAGCCTATCCGGCGCTGCCTGCAGCGCCGCCGACATGAAGGGCTCGTTGCTCGCCGCGTAGTCGATCCGGTTCGCCAGCAACGCGTCCTGCTGCTGCGGGAACTGCACCTCAATGATCTTCGCCTTGGACGAGTCGCCGCCGGTATTGTCAATCCAGAGCCGCGTGCATACCCAGGGCAGGTTCTGTAGCAGGTGCGACGCGCCCGTCTTGCCCACCACGTCCTTGCCCGTCTTGATGCCGGAGTCCTTGCGCACCAGGATGCCGGAGTAGTCCTGCGGCGCAGGCTTCGCACCGGAAACGGCGCTGACCAGCTTGAGGTCGATGCCTTCCGCCGCCGCCGAAATCATCGTGGTCACCGTCGACATGGCGAACTGGAACTGCCCGGCCACCAGCGCCGCGATGCTGGGGCCGCCGCCCGGCGTGGGCGTCACCTCGATCTCGAGCCGCTCACTGGCAAAGTGGCCCTGCGATTGCGCGACGAAAAAGCCGCCCGCATCCAGCACCGGCACTAGCCCGACGCGCAGTTTGGTAACCGTGGACTGCCCCCAGACTGCCGGCGCCGCCAGTCCCACGCCCAGCATCGCCGCACCGCCCGCGAACAGCCGGTTCGCGCCGCGCCGTGATAGCTCCGTCATCGCATTTCCCCCTCGTGTTGTCTCGGTCGCGCTCACCGGAACTTCTCCAGCCAGGGTGCCAACCTGCGCTCCGCCAACAGCATCGCCGCGTTGATCGTCAGGCCGAGTGCCGCCAGGATGACGAGCCAGGCATACATCTGTCGAATGCGGAACGCGCGCTGGTTTTCCAGCACGAGAGAGCCGAGGCCGCCCGTGCCGGCGAGCATCTCCGCCAGGATCGTCATCAGCAGCGCCAGCGCGAGCGCCACCCGCATCCCCGCCAAGATGTAGGGGATGCTTGCCGGCAGCACGATCTGCAGCGTGATCGCCAGGCGCGAACGGCCGAAGGTGCGCCCTGTCGACAGCAGGACTGGGTCCACGCCGCGCACACCCTGGATCGTGTTGATCAGCACGGGAAACAAGCTGGCGAGTGCCACGGCCGTGACTTTCATCGGCGCGCCCAGCCCCAAGAACAGGATCAGCACGGGCAACAAGGCCGCCTTTGGCAGCGGCCGGATGGCTTCTACCAGCGGGCCCAGCAGGTTGTTCACCGTGCGGGACGACCCCATGGCGATCCCGAGCCCCGCCCCCAAGGCGCTTGCGATCAGGAAGCCCGCGAGGAACAGGGCCACCGTTTCGCCGAGCGGGCCGGCGACGTCGCCGCGCCGAAACAGCTCCAGAACCGTGGCGCCGATGACGGAGGGGGGCGGGAACAGGGCGCGGTTGATGGCGCCAGCCTCCACCAGCCGCTGCAGGCCGAACACGACGGCCGCGATGAAGACGAGTCCCGGCAACAAGTCCAGGAATCTCCTAAGTGCGGGCAACGCCGCGCCCCAGCAATTGGTCCAGCAAAGCGCCGCGATGGCGGAGGAAGACCGGGTCCTCTCGCGTCGCCACCGGGTCACGTGGTCGCTTCAGCCCCGTTTCGATGACGCGCTCCACCGTGGACGGCCGCCGGCCCATTACCGCGATTCGGTCAGACAGATAGACTGCCTCCTCCACGTCATGCGTCACCAGCACGATCGTGAGGCCCGCCTGTTTGTGCCAGATATCCAGCAGCACGGCCTGCATCTCCACCCGCGTCAGCGCGTCCACGGCACTGAAGGGCTCGTCCATCAGCAGCGCCGCCGGTTCGGCCGCCAGCGCCCGCGCGATCGCAACCCGCTGCTGCATGCCGCCCGACAACTGCCAAGGATAATGGCCGCCGAACTCCTCCAGCCCTACCAGGGCGAGGAAGGACTGCGCCCGGTCAGCCAGACGCCGGCGGTCCAGCCCCTTGCCCGCCAGCGCGAAAGCCACGTTCGAGCGCACGCTCCGCCACGGAAACAGCGATTTCGTATACTGCTGGAACAGATAGACGATCCCCCGCGGCGGCGCCGTCACGGGCCGGCCCTCCAGCATGACGCTGCCGGATGTCGCCGGCACCAGCCCGGCTGCGATCTGCAACAAGGTGGACTTCCCGCAGCCGGATGGCCCGATGATCGTCAAGAACTCTCCCCGGCGGACATCGAGGTCGACGGACAACAAGGCCAGCACCGCGCCGCCCTTGCCGCCGTAGCGCTTGGTGACGCCGCGCAGCACCAGAAGCGCGCCGTCTTGTGCGGCGTAGGCAGCCGGGCTCGGTTCTGGCGCGGCCACACTCTGCACGGCCGTGGCGCCCGCCACCGTCATTGCAGCGTCAGCAATCGCCCGAAGCCGGAGATCGCGTCCCTCACGCCGAGGCTGCGCAGCGCGTGCCACGCCGCGGCCTGGTTGCTCGTCAGCACCGGCTTGCCCAAGTCGCGCTCGAGGTCGGCCACCACCTCCAGCGACCGCACGGCGGTGCAACTGATGAGGTAGGCGTCGGCGTCCGCCCGCGCGTTCTCCCGCACCAGCCGGTACCACTCGCCCGGCTCGACCGAGATCATGTCCTTCGCGGCGGCAATGCCGAGGCCGACCGTGTTGAGCATGGTGACCTGGTGGCTCTCGAAAAACGCCGCCTCCCGCGCATTCGTCGCCTCAACATAAGGAGACACCATGACGATGCGCCGCGCCTCGAGCGCCCGCAGCGCGGCAAGCAGCCCACGCGCCGTCGAGGTCGCCGGGAGCCCGGTCGCCGCCGTGATCCGGGGAGCCAGCGTCTGGTCCATCTCGACGTCCCAGGTGCTGACGGCGGTGCAGTGGAACAGGATCAGGTCCACGCAGGCATCAACCAGCAAGCCCGCGCCCTCGTCCAGCCGGTCGATCATGCCTAGCAGGTCGGCATCGCTGCTGCCCGTCAGTTTCAGCCTTGTGGTATGCAGGCTTACCCCGTGCGGCATCATGGCGTTGAACTGCGCTTCGGCCGCAACATTGCCCGAGGGCAGCAGCATGCCGAGCCGTCCCCGCCAGCCATAGCGCGGCGCGTGTGCGTCCTGTGCCGTTGCCATGCCGTGCGCTCCCTCTATCCGCCACGCCGTCCGGCATGTTCCGGGCGCTCTTCGCCACCCGCCTGCCATTGCCAACATGCATATCTCGGTATCAACTCCGTATACAAGCAGATGCGGGACCGTCGCGGCGCGCATGCGGCGCAGGATCCTGCCGCGGGGGAGAGACGGATCGTGCCATCCGAGCAGGTGTCCATGGCGCAGCGCCTCGCCATGGGGAGCGGCAGCAAGCTGAAGATTGGTCTGTTCGGGGCGAACTGCTCCTCCGGACGCGCCGTCACCTTGGTGCCCGAGCGATGGACCGGTGGCTGGGACGACAATCTGCGCCTCGGCCGGATGGCGGACGAGAACGGGCTCGACTTCCTGCTGCCGGTGGCGCGCTGGAAGGGCTATGGAGGCGACACCGACTACCAGGGCTCCACGCTGGAGACCTTGACCTGGGCCACGGGGCTGCTGGCCTCCACCAACCGGATCACCGTGTTCGGCACCGTGCATGCGCCGCTGTTCCACCCGATCATCGCCGCCAAGCAGTTCGTGACCGCCGACCATGTCGGCCATGGCCGCTTCGGCCTGAATGTGGTGGTGGGCTGGAACGAGGACGAGTTCACGATGTTCGGCGTCAGCCAGCGCGAGCACCAGGCGCGCTACGCCTATGGGCAGGAATGGGTCGACGCCGTGAAGGCGCTCTGGTCGGACCGGGAGGATTTCGATGTCGAAGGCGAGTTCATCACGCTCAAGACCGTCCGCGCCAAGCCCAAGCCGTTCGGCGGCTCGCGCCCCTTGATGATGAATGCCGGCGCGTCCCCTGTCGGCCGCACCTTCGCCGTGCGCAACTGCGACGCCTTTTTCACCAATGCTCCCAAGGACGCGCCTGACGTGCTCGCCCGCCATGTCGCCGAGGTGAAGCAGGAAGCCCGCCAGGTCGGGCGGGACATCGGCGTCTTCACCGTAGGCGTCGTCACCTGCCGCTCGACCGCAGCGCAGGCGCAGGCGTACTACCACCACTGCGTCATGGACCACGCCGACTGGTCCGCGGTGGATGCCATCCTTGCCAAGCGCAAGGTGACCGAAGCAGCCATTGGCGCGGACGAATTTGCCCGGCAACGTGCTCACCAGGCAAACGGCATGGGTGGCCTACCGCTGATCGGCGACCCCGATACCGTCGCGGGCGACCTTGCCGCCCTCAGCCGCGCCGGCCTGGACGGCATTGGAATATCTTTCGTCAACTACCTGGAGGAGCTTCCTTACTTCTGCGCAGAAGTACTGCCGCGCCTGGAGCGCATGGGCCTGCGCACGCGCTTGTGAAAATGCGCCACAACGAAATACGCTTCGTGCAAATGCACGCCAGCCCCGAGTGAAAAACGCCGATACGAAGGTGCGGCCGAGGTGATGGCGATGCACCAAACATAAGCCAGGATAGGAGCCCCCAGATCGCCGGCCAATCGTTGCCAGCCATGATGAAGGCATCAGGTTTCGGACCCAAACGAATTGCAGCACATTGAGGCTATAGCAGCCTCTCGAACACCATCGGCCGAGCCGCGGAGAAATCGATGCCGACCTCGTTGCCCACGGCGAATTCGCCCGCCTGGGCAAGTGGCACTCGGGCCGTCAGAGTATGCGGCTCGCACTGGACGGAGTAGCGGACGGTGTCGCCTAGGAACGTCACCTCGGTCACGACCCCACGCCAGGCAAGACCTGCGCCCACGCCTGGCGGCCTCAGCAAGACGCTCTCCACGCGGATGACGCACTCGACGGGACCGGGCCGCAACGTGGCTACCTGGGCTGCGAGCGGCAGGGTGCGGCCAGCGGCGTCCATGGCCATGTCGCCATCGCCACCCCGGCGCAACGTCACGGGGATGACGTTCGTCTCGCCCAGGAACTCGGCGACGAAGCGCGAGCTCGACCGCTCGTAAATCTCGCGCGGCGCTGCATCCTGCACGACCTGACCTGCACGCATGACCACGATCCGGTCGGACATGGTCAGCGCCTCGGAACGGTCGTGCGTCACGCACACCATGGTCTTGCCGGTCTCCCGGTGAATGCGCCGCAGCTCGAACTGCATCTCCTCGCGCAGCACGCGGTCCAGCGCCGAAAGCGGCTCATCGAGCAGCAATACGTCAGGCTCGAACACCAGGGCGCGGGCGAGCGCCACGCGTTGCTGCTGCCCGCCGCTCAACTGGTCGGGCCGGCGGCAACCGATGGCGGACAGGCGGATCATCTCCAGTGCCGCGTCCACCCGCCGGCCCGCCTCCGCGCCGCCGACGCCGCGCACACGCAACGGGTAGGCGATGTTCTGTGCCACCGTCATGTGCGGAAACAGCGAGTAGTTCTGGAAAACCATGCCGATGTTGCGCCGGTGCATCGGCATCGCGGAGACATCGCGTCCGGCAATCGTAAGTCGCCCCCTATCCGGCTGAGTCATGCCGGCGATGATGCGCAGGCACGTCGTCTTGCCGCTGCCGCTCGGCCCCAGCAGCGTCAGGAACTCGCCGGGCCGGATTGACAGCGACACGTCGTCGATCGCGACCGTCCTGCCGAACGCCTTGCGGATCGTGTCGAGCACGACAACGGGTTCGCCGCCGCTCATGCCGAGACTTCTGCGGCCGGGCCGGGCGGGATGAACGGCACCCGGCGCCGCCCGAATACGGACGCGAGCAGGCCGCCGCCCAGCACCGCCACCAGCACGAAGATCAGCAGCGAGGCGATGACCGCCGGCGCCGACGTCAATTGCTCCTGCATCGACAGGAACATCCGCAACGTAATCGTCGAGTGTGTGCCGGCGATGAACAGCGGTGTCACCAAGTTGTCGAACGCGTGCAGGAAGGCGTAAAGGAACGCGACCAGCGTTCCCGGCAGGATCAACGGCAGCACCACGTCCCACAGGACCCGTAGCCGCGAGGCGCCGCAGGCCTGGGCAGCGTATTCCAGGTTCACGTCAACGCCGCGGACCACGGCGCCGACCACGATCACCACCAGCCCGACCGTTCCCACGGCCTGCCCCAGGATGATGCCGCCGTCGGTGCCGGCGAGCTGCATCTTCGTCGCGAACACGAAGAAGCTGATCGCCGTCACGATCTCCGGCAGCACCAGTGGCGCCAGCAGCACGAGCGAGCCCAGGGTCGCCCAACGCGCCGATCCGCGCGCGAAGCCGTAGGCCGCCATCGTGCCCAGCAGCGTCGCGAGGATGGCGTAGCGAGGCTGCGCCGCGCCGGGTCGATCCAGCCGGGGTCGGACAACACCGCGCGGTAACCGGCGAGCGTCACGAAAGGCGGTGGCAGCACGACCTGCCGTTCCGGCCCGAACGAGAACACGAGGACGACAAGCTCCGGCAGCAGCAGGAACAGGAGCACGAGGATGGCAGCGATGACGGGCACCGCGCCCGTGGCCCGGCCCGGCACCCGATCCAGCAGGGGGAGGATGGTGCGCGCGGCCAAATGCTGCAGCGGGCTGATGACCGTCCCGGTCCCGAGCCGTCGCCGCAGCGCGCCCGCCGCCAGCAGCAGCACGGCCGGCACGGCGGCCACGACCAGCATCAGCACCCCCATCGCGCCGGACGTTTCCCAATCCAGCAACTGCGTCGCCTGGTCCACGACGAGTTGTGCGAACACCAGCCCCTGGGTGCCGCCCAGCGCCGCCGGAATTACGTACGCACCCAACGCAAGCACGTAGACGATCGTACCGGCGCCAACGAGACCCGGCACGGATTGCGGCAGGAACACCGTCAGGAACGCACGCACCCGGGCCGCACCGAGGCTTGCCGCGACCAGGCCACCCGACCGGTCGATCTTTTCCATCTGCGACCATATCGTCAGCGTCGCGACTGGGCAGAGGATATGCACCATGCCGACGCATGTGCCGGTGATGCTGTGCCCCAGCAGGCGGGGCCGGTCGAACAGGCCGAGCCCGACCAGCGCCGCATTGACCGGACCATCGAGCGACAGCAGCGCCGCCCAGGCATAGACGCGCACCAGCACCGAGGTGAGATACGGCAGCGCCACGAGCGTGACTAGCACCGCCTTGGTACTCCCCCTGGCCTCCGTCAGCGTGAGGGCGAGCGGGTAGGCCAGCACAAGCGTGATCGCCGTGACGCCCAACGCGATCAGTGTCGTGCGCCCGGCGACCTGCACGAACAGCCCGTCGCCCAACAGCATACGGAAGTGCGCCAGGGTCGGGTCGCCCCCCTCCGTCTGGAACCCGCCGAGCAGGAAGGCACCGAGCGGCCACAATCCCATCGCCGCGATGAACAGCACGGCAGGGGCGGACAGCAGCGCGGCAAAGCCGGTCTCGGTGCGGAACATAGCGGCGCGATCTACTGCGCCCTGAACCTCGACCACCTGCCGAGCGCCTCGGCCAGGTTGCTCTGCCCGTTGGTGCCCGTCGCGCTATAGTAGCCGTAGTCGAGCAGGCGGAAGTTCTCCGGGTTCGGGCCGGAGAACGGCATGTAACGCGACATCGCCTCGGGTATCTTGCTCAGCACGGCCTTGGACGGCACGACAATGCCGTAATTGGTGTATTCTGAATACTTCACCTGGGTGTCCGGCTTGAACCACCAGGCCAGAAAGGCGTTGGCCGCCTTGGTGCCGTCCGGCGCCTTCGCCATCACGACCGCAACCTGCCGGGCCACGACCGTGCCGGGGGGCACCGCAATCTTCACGGGCTGCCCGGCCTTGATCGCGCTCAACGCCGCCGGCGCATAGGACCAGGTCATCACCGTGTCGCCGTTCACCACGTCCTGGATGCCCTTGGGCGCGTTGTCCCACAGTACCAGGCCGGAGCCGAGCTTGGCCAGCTCCTTGAGCGCCGCGTCGTAATCAAGCGGGTTCACCTTCGCCGGCGCCACCCCGCTGCCGATCATCGCGTATTCGAGGTTGATGGGCACGCCAAGCCCGCCCGATGCCATGCCACGGTTGCCCGGGAACTTCGCCTTGTCGAAGAAGTCCGCCCAACTGGCCGGCTCGGCCGTGAGCTTTGCGCTGTACACCAGCAGTGCCGCCGTGTCCTGCGAGACCGCGTAGTCGTCGGCGATGAGCTTGGCGTCGCGCATGGCGGCGAGCGTTGCCGGGTCCCAGCCACTCGTTTCCATCGGCGCGTAGAGTTTGGCGGGCCTGGTTAGCGCATAGATGTCGAGGGGGAGGCCGAGCGCCACGTCAAAGGCCGGATTGCCGGCGCGTGCCGCCAGCTGCATCTTGGCGCCGTAATCCGTGTCGGAGAACGTGATGCCCTCCACCGCCACCCCAGTCTCGGCGGTGAACGCCCGCAACAGCGTCTCGACCGCCTGGCCGTTGATGCCCGCGGCATGGGCGACGACCACCTTCTGCTGGGCCAGGGCGGGCCCGGCGGCAAGCAGGCCGGCGGCCAGCAGCACGGCCCGGAGATCACGCCGGCCGTAGTCCGTCCTGTTCGAGTCCTTCATTGCTTCCCTCCTGCTTCGTTGTCGTGCGTGGGCGGGTTCGACTGCCCGCCTTCACCACTGGGCCGTTCGCGCCGGCCGCGGCCACTCGGTGGCGGTCGTCACGTCGATCAGCATGTCTTTCATGGCCTCGCGCGCTGCCGCGTAGGCAGAGTGGTGATACAGGTTGACGTGCTCCCCGGGGTCGGCGTCCAGATCGTACAGCTCGCCGTCCCGCGCCCTGTCGGCGGCGGGCGGCCCGTGCCAGACAATGAGCTTCATTGTGCCGTGGCGCAGCATGGTTGTGTGCACCGGGGGATGGGCGCCGTGCCCGCTGTCGCGGTACTCGCACAACGCCCAATCGCGCCAAGGCGCCACCGGGTCGTGGGCAAGGGTCATGAGGTCGGCACCCTGGGTGGCGAAGGCACCCGGCACGCCGGCCGCGGCCAGGATGGTCTGCGTCAGATCGATCATCTGCACCGTTGCCGCGACCCGGCGACCCGCCGGCACCGTGCCGGGCTGGTGCAGGATGAGCGGAACCCGCACCACCGAGTCGTACAGCATCGGGCCTTTCAGCATGATGGCGTGGTCGCCCAGCATCTCGCCGTGGTCGCTGGTGAAGATGACCAACGTATCCGCCAAGACCTCGGTGCGCTTCAGTGCGTCAAGAATGCGCCCCACCTCGGCGTCAATCATCGAGACCATGGCGTAGTACCCGGCCCGCGCTTCCCGCAACTCGTGCGCGGCGTAGTCCGCGAAGCCCGGCGCGTGCCCGCCATAGGAGGCCCGGTTGTACTCCCGCTGCACACCCGGCTTGCCGTCCAGCTCGCTAGTCGAGCCGGACGGCTGTGGAAGAGTTGCGGCATCGTACAGCCCGCGGAACGGCTCTGGTGCGCCGAATGGGTGGTGCGGGTCGAAGAAGTTCGCCATGAAGTAGAACGGCGTATCGACCGGGCGGTCCGCGTCCTCGATGAAGCCGATCGCTTCCTCGGCGATCCAGCGGCTGTAGTGCGCCTCGACCGGCACGACGTCGATCGGCGTGGCGCCCTTGGCGACGTTGCCCGCCTCCGCCGATCCGGACTGCCGGTCCAGCACCGCCGTTTGATAGACGTCGGGGTGCGTGCGTCGCAGCCAGTCGTGATAGGCGTTGTTCGGCGAGCGGTGGATCGGGTCGTGCGACCACTTGTAGACGCGGTATCCGTCATCGAGCCGCGGCTCGTCCCCGTCGGCGCAGGGTGCAAGGTGCTGTTTGCCGGCCATGCCGCAATCATAGCCGGCATCCGCAAGAGCCTTGGGCAGCAGTTCATGCCCCGGCGGGAGCGTAACCCCGTTAGCCCACAACCCATGATTGCGGACGTAAAGCCCAGTCGTGAGGCTCGCGCGCGACGGGCTGCAGATGGGGTTCTGAACGTAGCAGGTTTCAAACAGCGTGCCCTGTGCTGCAAGCCGGTCCAGGTTCGGTGTCTTGATGTCAGTGTTGCCGTAGCAGCCCAGCGCGTCGAAGCGCTGCTGGTCCGTTATCAGCAAAAGAATGTTTCGGCGCTTGCTCAATGCGTTGATCGATCGCTCAAATGAGCACTACCTTGCAGTAGTGAGCGCTGATTTCGTCCGCAGGTCAACCTTGTCCGAGCACGGTACGCTGTTCGAAAACGTCACTGCAGCTACCGTGGCCCAGCAGTATTTCCGCGACGGCCGGACCAAGAGTGAGATTGCCGAGACCCTTGGCATCAGCCGGTTCAAGGTCGCCCGCATCCTCGACCGCTGCCGTTCGGAGCGGCAGGTGGAGATCGTGTTCAACTTCCCCGAGGACTTCATCGACTACGCACCGTCTTCCGAGATCAGGATGCTTGATCGTTGCGGATTCAGGCGCGCCCGGCGACGCGATCCTCGACCCGCTCGGCCGCGCCACCGCTC
>CAXSEX010000012.1:0-3194 GCA_964236415.1 uncultured Acetobacteraceae bacterium
AACGCCGCCGAGAACCTCGCAATGGTGCGCGACACCGTCTCGTTCCTGGTCGGCACCGCCCTGGGCGCCGCGGCCGGCTACGGGGGCGGCGTGGCCGACGCGCTGTTCGGGCGGCTGATGGACACCATCATGGCGTTCCCGCTGTTCGTGCTGGCCATGGGCATCGTCGCCGCGCTCGGCAACAGCGTGCTCAACATCATCCTGGCGACCGCGGTGATCAACCTGCCGTTCTACGGCCGCTTCGCCCGCGTGGAGGTGAGCGTGCGCCGCGACCTCGCCTATGTCGAGGCGGCACGGATGGGCGGCAACGGCGCGGCCCGCATCCTGTTCGGGCACATCGTGCGCAACATCCTGCCGACCATGGCGGTGCAGGCGTCGCTGAACATGGGCTGGGCGATCCTGAACGCCGCCGGGCTATCCTTCATCGGGCTTGGCGTGCGCCCGCCCACCCCGGAATGGGGCATCATGGTGTCGGAAGGGGCCAGCTACATCATCTCCGGCGAGTGGTGGACCTTCGTGTTCCCCGGCACCGCGCTGATGCTCGCGGTGTTCTGCTTCAACCTGCTGGGCGACGGGCTGCGCGACGTGCTTGACCCCCGCAGGCGCACATGACCGCGCTCGTCGCGAAGCCCGCCCTTGCGGACCATGCGCCGCCGGGCGCCGGGCCGCCGCCGCTGCTGGCGGTCGAGGGCCTGACGCTTGAGTTCCGCACCCGGCAGGGCAGCGTCCATGCCCTCGACGGCGTGTCGCTCGACGTGTTCCGCGGCGAGATCGTGGGCGTGGTGGGGGAAAGCGGCTCGGGCAAGTCGGTGCTGGCCTACGCCGTCATGGGCCTGACCGACGCCGCCGGGCGCGTCCGGTCCGGCCGCATCGCCTTTGCGGGCCGCGACATGCTGGGCGAGACCCCGGCGCAATTGTCGGACACGCTCGGCCGGGAGGTCTCGATGATCTTCCAAAGCCCGCGCACGGCGCTGAACCCGATCCGCCGCGTCGGCCTGCAGATCGCCGACGTGCTGCTCCGGCACGGCAACATGACCCGCAGCACTGCGCGCGCCCGGGCGGTCGAGGCCCTGGCGCGGGTGCGGGTGCCCGACCCGGAACGCCGCTTCGACGCCTACCCGTTCGAGCTGTCGGGCGGGCTATGCCAACGGGTGATGATCGCGATGGCCATCGCCTGCGACCCCTACCTGCTGATCGCCGACGAGCCGACGACCGGCCTCGATGTCACCACCCAGGCCGTTGTCATGGACCTGATCCGCGACCAGGTGCGCGCGGCCAACACGTCGGTGCTGCTGATCACCCACGACCTGGCGCTGGCGGGCGAGTACTGCGACCGCATCGTCGTCATGCACGCGGGGCATGTCGTGGAGGTGGCCCCGGCCCCGCGCCTGCTGCGGCAGCCTGCCCATCCGTACTCCGCGCTGCTGATCGGCGCGACGCCGGGCGCCAGCACCCGGATCGAGGACCTCAGCGTGATCCCGGGCGGCCTGCCGGATCTGCGCCAGGCGCTGCCGCCCTGCCGTTTCCTGCACCGCTGCGCCCGCAGCGACGACCGCTGCGCGAACGAGCCGCTGCCGACCCAAAATTTGGGCGAAAAAGGCGACGGCCATCTCGTGCGCTGCTGGAACCCGTTGTGAGCGCCCTGCTGGAAGCGACGGGGCTGGCCAAGCGGTTTCCGACGCCGCACGGCCTGCTGCATGCGGTGGACGGGGTGGACCTCGGCATCGGGCGCGGCGAGAGCGTCGGGCTGGTCGGCGAGTCCGGCTGCGGCAAATCGACGCTGGTGCGCCTGCTGGCCCGGCTGGCCGAGCCGACCGGGGGCGCCATCGTGTTCGACGGCCAGGACATCGCAAAGATCCCGCTGAGCCGCTTCGTGCGCAGCCCGCAGCGGGCGCAGATCCAGAGCGTGTTCCAGGACCCGACCGAGAGCCTGAACCCGGCGCTCACGGTGTTCGCCGCGGTCGCCGACCCGATCCGCCGCCTGGGCGCCCCGGGCAGCCGTGCGGAACTGGCCCGCCAGGTGCACGCGGCGCTGGCCCTGGTCGGCCTGCCGGAGGAGATGGCCGGGCGCTTCCCGCACCAGCTATCCGGCGGGCAGCGGGCGCGCGTCGGCATCGCGCGCGCTGTCGCCTTGCGCCCGGCGCTGCTGATCCTGGACGAGCCGACCTCGGCGCTCGACGTTTCGGTGCAGGCGGTGGTGCTGCGCCTGCTGGCCGACCTGCGGCGGCGCCTCGGCATGAGCTACCTGTTCGTGTCGCACGACCTCAACGTGGTCCGGCTGATGTGCGACCGCATCGCGGTGATGTACCTCGGCCGCATCGTCGAGCAGGCGCCGGCGGCCTCGCTGTTCCAGGCGCCCCGCCATCCCTACACGGCAGCACTCCTCGCCTCCATCCCCGACCCGGCGCGCCGCGGCCAGCGTCCCTGGCGGCTGGACGGCTCGGCCCGCAGCCCCATCGACCCAGCGCCGGACGTTTGCCGCTTCGCCGGGCGCTGCCCGCGTCAGCAGCCGGTCTGCACGCAGCAGTCGCCGCCGCTCCGCAGCGTCGGGCCGGGCCACCTCGCCGCCTGCCACTTCGCCGAGGCCGCGATGCCCGCCCTGCCCTTCAGCCCCGCCTACGCCCAACCCCTGCAAGGAGAGGCCACGCCATGAGCGCCAACGGTCCCAGCCCGGAGATCAACCGCCTCGACGCCATCACGCTGGCCCGGCGCATCCGCGCCCGCGAGCTGTCCGCCGTGGAGGTGACGGAGGCGGCGCTCGCCCGGATGGAGGCGACCGAGCCGCATCTGCACGCCTTCTGCACGCCGGCCCCCGGCCTGGCGCGCGAGGCCGCGCGCGCCATCGACCAGCGGATCATGGCCGGCGACGACGTGGGGCCGCTGGCCGGCGTGCCGGTCGGCATCAAGGACCTGGTTGCCACGAAGGGCCTGCGCACCGCGATGGGATCGCCGCTGTACCGCGACTTCGTGCCGGACGAGGACGACATCGTGGTCGAGCGGCTCAAGGCGGCGGGGGCGGTGATCGTCGGCAAGACCAACCTCGATGAGTTCGCAATGGGTTCGAGCACGGAGAACAGCGCGTTCGGGCCGACGCGCAACCCACACGACACCACACGTGTGCCAGGCGGATCCAGCGGTGGCAGCGCCGCCGCAGTGGCCGCGGGCTTTGCGTGCGTCGGCCTCGGCAGCGACAC
>CAXSEX010000012.1:3204-5372 GCA_964236415.1 uncultured Acetobacteraceae bacterium
CATCGTGGTCGAGAGGCTCAAGGCGGCGGGGGCGGTGATCGTCGGCAAGACCAACGTGCCGGAGTTCGGCTACAGCGGCGTCGGCCACAGCCCGATTGCGCCCACCACGCGCAATCCCTGGAACCTCGCCTTGACGCCGGGCGGCAGCAGCGCCGGGTCGGGCGCCTCCGTCGCCGCCGGCGTCACCCCGTTCGCCATCGGCAGCGACGGCGGCGGCTCGGTCCGCATCCCGTCCGCGCATTGCGGGCTGGTGGGCATGAAGGCGTCGATGGGCCGCGTGCCGCTGTATCCCGGCTGCCGCGACGAGCGCTATCCCGGCGTGTCGAGCTGGGAAAGCCTGGAGCACATCGGGCCGATGAGCCGGACCGTGGCGGACGCGGCCCTCATGCTCAGCGTGATCGCCGGCCCCGACCCGCGCGACCGGCTCTCGATCCCGGCGGCCGACTTCGACTGGCTGGACGCCGCGCGGCCTGGCAGCCTGCGGGGCA
Organism: uncultured Acetobacteraceae bacterium; assembly: GCA_964236415.1. Taxonomy (GTDB): domain Bacteria; phylum Pseudomonadota; class Alphaproteobacteria; order Acetobacterales; family Acetobacteraceae; genus CAHJXG01. The sequence continues at coordinate 3,693 of CAXSEX010000012.1, forward strand.
AGCAGATCGCCTACAGCGCCGATTGGGGCTACGCCGCCGTTGATCCGGAAGTGCGCCGGGTGGTGGGCGAGGCCGTGCGCGTGTTCGAGACGGAGCTGGGCTGCACCGTCGAGGCCGCCGATCCCGGCTGGGCCGATCCCTACGAGACGTTCTGGGCCTTGGTCGCGATGGAAACCGACCTGCGCGGCCTGCGCGACATGGCGCGCGGGCACCGGCACGAGATGTCGCCCCACCTGGTCGCCTTTCTCGACCGCAACTGGACCGCCGAGGAGTTCACCGACGCCATCACCGCGCGCAAGGCGCTGTGCAACCGCATGTGGCGCTTCATGCAGGATTATGACCTGCTGCTGACGCCGACGCTCGCCGTGCCGCCGTTCCCGGTGCACACCCAAGGGCCGGAAGTCATCGACGGGCGCATGGTGGCGCCCACGCAGTGGCTCTGCTTCACCTTCCCGATGAACATGACCGGGCAGCCGGCGGCCACCGTGCCGGCGGGCTTCACGCAGGACGGCCTGCCGGTCGGCTTGCAGGTCATCGGCCGGCACCTGGACGACCGCGGCGTATTGCAGGCCTGCGCCGCCTTCGAGGCGGCCCGGCCCTGGCGGGACCGGTGGCCGCCGCTGCTCGGCGCACTCGGCCTGTGACACCCCGCCCCCATCGTTCCCGGAGGAACACCCTCATGCCGCCAGTCAGCCGCCGCACCCTTCTGGCCGGGTCGGCCCTTGCCCCGCTCGCCCTGTCGCTGCCGCGCGCGGGCCGCGCCGCGACGCCCGCCGACGTGCTGGTGGTGGTGGGCGAGCAGGGGCCGAACTCGCTCGACACCCACGTGCCGACCGCGAACGACTACAGCCGCCTCGTGGCGTGGAACGTCTACGACCGGCTGGTGACGCACGGCACGAAGCCGCTGGAGAACGGCGCCGTGGGCTACGACGTGTCCGTCATGAAGCCGGAGCTTGCGGAGAGCTGGGACATCAGCCCTGACGGCCGCGCCATCGTGTTCCACCTGCGGCAGGACGCCACCTTCCACGACGGCAGCAAGGTGACGGCCGACGACGTGAAGTGGTCGTTCGACCGCGCGGTGTCGGTGGGCGGCTTCGCAACCGTGCAGATGGCGGCGGGGTCGCTGAGGGAGCGCGAGCAGTTCTCCGTCATCGACCCCCACACCTTCAAGATCACCTTCGACCAGCCGAACAAGCTGACGATGCCGGACCTCGTGGTGCCGATCCCCATCGTGATCAACGCCAAGCTGGCCCGGGCGCATGCGACCGAGGCCGACCCTTGGGCGCTCGACTGGGTGCAGCACAACGACGCCGGCGGCGGCGCCTTCCGGGTGGCGAGCTGGAAGCCGGGGACCGAGATCGTGTTCACCCGCTTCGACGAGTGGGTTTCCGGACCTCCGCCGAAGCTCCGGCGCGTGATCTACCGGCAGATCCCGTCGCCGGGCACGCGCCGGGCGCTGCTGGAGCGGGGCGACGTGGACGTGTCCGTGGGCCTGCCGCCCAAGGACTACGCCGAGCTTGCCGCGGCCGGGAAGCTGCAGGTGATCGGCACGCCGGTGCAGAACGACCTGCTGTTCATCGACATGAACGTGCAGGTCAAGCCTTTCGACAACCCGAAGGTTCGCCAGGCCATCGCCTGGGCGGTGCCGTACCGGCCCATCATGGACGCGGCGCTCTACAA
>CAXSEX010000012.1:5382-23944 GCA_964236415.1 uncultured Acetobacteraceae bacterium
TTCGGCGGCGAAGCGGGCAAGCTGTATCCGCCGGCCTGGCCGGTGCAGTCGCACTACGACACGGACCTCGCAAAAGCGAAGCAGCTGCTGGCCGAGGCCGGCTACCCCGGCGGCTTCAAGACCACCCTGTCCTACGACCTGAGCCAGGCGACCACGCGCGAGCCGATTGCGCTGCTGCTGCAGGAGTCGCTCGGCAAGATCGGCATCGAGGCCTCCATCGAGAAGGTGCCAGGCGCCAACTGGTTCGCGCAGATGGCAGCGAAGACGATGCCGCTGGTGATCACCGAGTTCTACGGCTGGCTGGTGCCGCCCGAGTATTTCTACTTCTGGAACTTCGACGGCAAGAACAACGCCGTGTTCAACACGGCCAACTATGTCAACCCGACGCTGGACACGGCCATCGACGCCGCCCGCTTCGAGGGCGACACGGCGAAGTATGAAGCCGACCTGGTCCGGATGAACGACATCGTCATGGGCGACCTGCCGCGCATCCCGCTCGCGCGGCTGTTGTTCGACGTGGCCATGCAGAAGAACGTGCAGGGATACGTTTACTGGTTCCACACGCATCTCGACTACCGCACGATGTCCAAGGCATAATCGAGGAGATCACCGATGGCACGGAACAGGACGACGGGCGCCGCAATGGCCGCCCTGCTGGTGTTGTCGCCGATGGCGGCGCGGGCGGCGGAGCCGCCGATCAAGCTCGGCGTGCTTGAGGACCAGTCCGGCGACTTCGCGCTGGCCACGGTCGGCAAGGTCCACGGCATCCAGCTTGCGGCCGACGAGATCAACGCCGCCGGCGGCATCGCCGGCCGCAAGCTGGAGCTGGTGATCTACGACACCCAGTCCGACAACACGCGCTACCAAGAGTTCATGCGCCGGGTGCTGCAGCGCGACAAGGTGGACGTGGTGTTCGCCGGGTTCTCCAGCGCGTCTCGCGAGGCCTACCGCCCGATCGTCGACCAGCTCAACGGCTTCGCGTTCTACAACAACCAGTATGAGGGCGGCGTGTGCGACGCCCACATGATGGTCACCGGGGCGGTGCCGGAGCAGCAGTTCTCGACGCTTGTTCCGTGGATGATGGAGAAGTTCGGCAAGCGGGTCTACACGATCGCCGCCGACTACAACTTCGGCCAGATCTCCGCCGAGTGGGTGCGCAACATCGTCAAGGAGAACGGCGGCACCATGGTTGGCGAGGAGTTCATCCCGCTCGGCGTGTCGCAGTTCTCCTCCACCATCCAGAACATCCAGAAGGCCAAGCCCGACATCCTGATCACGCTGCTGGTGGGCACGGCGCAGTCGTCGTACTACGAGCAGGCCGCGGCCGCGGACCTGCATGTGCCGATGGGCAGCTCGGTCAATGTCGGCCAAGCCTACGAGCACAAGCGGTTCAAGCCGCCCAGCCTCGCCGGCATGTATGTCACGACCAACTGGATCGAGGAAGTGGGCGACCAGAAGAGCAAGGATTTCGTGGCCAAGTGGCACGCGAAGTACCCGAACGAGCCGTACATCAATCAGGAGGCCGAGAACTCCTACCTGGCGGTGTATCTTTACAAGTCCATGGTGGAGCGCGCCGGCGGATCGACCAAGCGCGACGACCTGCGCAAGGAGGTCGACAAGGGCGACGTGTGCGTGGACGCCCCGGAGGGCAAAGTGTGCCTCGATCCCAAGAGCCAGCACATGTCGCACACCATCTACCTCGCCGAGGTCGGCGCCGACCACTCGATCTCGTTCCCCAAGACCTGGAGCGACATCAAGCCGTACTGGCTGGGCGACGCCGGGTGCGACCTGACCAAGAAGAACCCGAACGCCCAGTACACGCCCAGCAACCCGCCGCCGAAGTGACGCCGGCGCCCGTGCCCAGCTTTGATGCCCTGTTCGGCTTCATGTACCAGTTCGGCGACGCTTGCGCGTTCCTCGTGCTGTGCGCTTCGGGGCTTGCGGTCATCTTCGGCATGATGGGCGTGATCAACCTGGCGCACGGCGAGTTCATCATGTGCGGCGCCTATGTCACGGTGACGGTGGCCAAGGCCGGGCTGCCGCTCCCGTTGGCGGTGCTGTGCGGCGCGCTCGCCGCCGGGCTGGCCGGGATCGTGCTGGAGCGGCTGGTGATACGCCACCTATACGGCCGTCCCTTGGACACCATCGTCGCGACCTGGGGCGTCAGCCTGATCGTGTCGCAGGGCACGCTGATCGTGCTCGGCCCCAGCCTTGCCGACATCAGCACCCCGCTCGGCAGCGTCGCCGTGGGCGGCCTGTCCTACTCGGTTTATCGCTTCGTCCTCATGGGCGTGGCGTTCGCGATCCTGCTGGCGCTTTACGCCCTGTTCGCCCTGACCCGCTTCGGCGTGCTGGCCCGCGCCACCATCCAGGTGCCGCACATGGCCGAGGCGCTCGGCGTCGACACGCGGCTGATCTACAGCCTGACCTTCGGCATCGGCGCCGCGCTGGCCGGGGCGACGGGCGGGCTGTATGCGCCGACCATGACGCTGGTGCCGACCATGGGCGCGCAGTTCATCACGGAGGCGTTCGTGACCGTGGTGGTCGGCGGCGGCGACGTGTTCCTCGGCACCGCCCCGGCCGGCGTGGTCCTGGGCCTGGTCAGGGCGTCCATGACCACCTGGCAAGGGCAGCTTGCCGGGCAGATCGGCCTGCTGGTCGCGGTGATCCTGGTGATCCGGGTGCTGCCGCGCGGCATTTCCGGGCTGATCCTGCGTGAGCGCGCGTGAAGCGGCAATGAGCGCGCGTCCACCTGGGCACCGGCCTGGGCTGGCCGCCCGGCGCGCGCCCGCCCTGCTGCGCCTGCTCGCGCGCCTTGAGGGGCCGCAGACGCTTGGGCGCGGCCCCTGGTTCTGGTGGGGCTTCGCCGCGGTGGCCGCGGCCGCGGCGGCCTACCCGTTGGCGGAGGACAGCTACACCGTCGGCAACACGATCTACTTCTTCAACTGGGTGTTCATGGCGCTGGGCCTGTGCCTGATCTGGGGCTACGGCGGGGCGCTGAGCTTCGGGCAGACCGCGCTGTTCGGCGTGTCCGGCTACGCCTACGGCATCCTGACTCTCAACTTCGGCGCAGACCATGGCATGACGCTCGTAGCCGCCGTGGTCGCCGTCGCCGCCGCCGCGCTGTTCTCGGCCGTGCTTGGATACTTCGTGACGCTGTCCGTCACCCTGGTGCTGGAACGCTTCATGGCGCAGACCGCCGGGCCGGAATGGCGGGTCGGCAGCGCACGGCTCAACGGCTTCAACGGCATGAGTGGGATGCCGCCGCTGACCGTGCCCTGGCCCGGCGAGGACGTCGTGCTGCTGCCGGACATCCCGCTGTACTACGTCGTCCTCGGCCTGCTGCTGCTGGCCTACCTTGGGCTGCGCATCCTGGTGAACTCGTCGTTCGGCAACGTCCTCGTCGCCATCCGGGAGAACCCGCAGCGCGCCACCATGCTGGGCTACGACGTGCGCAAGTACCAGCTCGCCGCGTTCGTGATCGGCAGCAGCCTCGCGGGCGTCAGCGGCGTGCTCTACACAAGCTGGGGCCAGTACATCACCCCGTCCAGCATGGGCCTCACCGCGGCGTCCCTGCCGATCGTGTGGGTGGCGGTCGGCGGGCGGGGCGACCTCACGGCCACCTTGCTCGGCACGCTGCTGGTGCTCGGCGGCTTCCAGGCGCTCACCATCTACGGCAGCCAGTATGCGCTCGTGGCAATGGGGGCGCTGCTGGTGTTGACGGTGCTGCTGGCGCCGGAAGGGCTGGTCACGACCCTGATCGGCGTCGCGGGCCGCCTGATCCGCCGCACCCGGCGCCGTGCCGGGTCCGCGCCGTGACGATCCTGGAAACCCGCAAGCTGTGCAAGCATTTCGGCGGCTTGCAGGTCACGGCCGATGTGGACCTCGCGCTGGCGGCGGGCGAGCTGCACTGCTTGATCGGTCCGAACGGCGCCGGGAAAAGCACCCTGTTCCGGCTGATCCTGGGCGAGCACGCCCCGAGCAGCGGCCAGGTCCTCTACGCCGGCGCCGACATCACGGCGCTGCAATCCCACGCGCGCATCCGGCGCGGCATCAGCGTCAAGTTCCAGGTGCCCGGCATCTTCAAGGCCCTCAGCGTGCGGCAGAACCTGGAGATCGCGCTGCAGCACCACCTGGAAGGCCACAGCCTGGCCGGCGAGATCCGGCGGCAGCTCGATTTCCTCCGCCTCGCCGGGGAGGCCGCCCAGCCCGCCGGCAACCTCAGCCATGGCCAGAAGCAGTGGCTGGAGATCGGCATGGCCGTGAGCCTGAAGCCGAGGCTGCTGCTGCTGGACGAGCCGACCGCCGGCATGTCGGCGGAGGAAACGCACGGCACCGGCGAGATGATCCGGGCACTCAACGCCGGCGGCATGACCGTGCTGGCGGTCGAGCACGACATGGCGTTCGTCCGCCAGGTGGCGACGCGGGTGACGGTGCTGCACATGGGCCGCATCTTCGCCCAGGGCGGCATCGACGACATCATCGCCAATGAGCGCGTGGCCGAAATCTACCTCGGCCAAGGGCACGCCCATGCCCATTGACCGTGCCCATGCCCATTGACCTTGCCCATGACTGAGCCGCCGCTGCTGTCGGCGCACGGCCTGCGCTGCGGCTACGGTGGCAAGCCGGTGCTGCAAGGCGTCGATTTCGAGGTCCGCGCCGGCGAGATCGTCGCCGTGATCGGGCGCAACGGCGTCGGCAAGTCCACCCTGATCAAGGCGCTCATGGGGCTGCTCCCGGCCGACGCCGGCTCCATCCGCTTCCGCGGCGCCGAGATCAACGGGGTGGCGGCGCACCGGCGGGCACGGCTCGGCATCGGCTACGTGCCGCAGGGCCGCGACGTGTTCCCGCGCCTGAGCGTCGAGGAGAACCTGCGCGTCGGCGCGTCCATCGGCGGCGGCGGCCCGGCGGATTACGAAGCGGCGTTCCGGAACTTCCCGATCCTGCGCGAACGCCGGCGGCAGGCGGCGGGCACGATGTCCGGCGGGCAGCAGCAGCAACTGGCCATCGGCCGCGTCCTGGTGGGCCGCCCGGCGCTGATGCTGCTGGACGAGCCGTCCGAGGGCATCCAGCCCTCGGTGGTGCAGGACATCGCCCGCATCGGCGTCGCGCTGAACCGCCGAGACGGGCTTACGGTCGTGCTGGTGGAGCAGAACATCGACATGATCCGCGCCATGGCGCAGCGCTGCTACGTGATGGACAAGGGCCGCATCGTCGCGGCGCTCACGCCGGACATGCTGGACGACCGCGACACGGTGCGGCGCTACCTGGCTGTTTGAGGGAAGAGAGAAAGAATGTCCTGGGTTGAAACGTCCATCATGGCCCGCCGGGGCGTCGCCGCCGGCAAGCCGGGCCGCCGCCACGAGATCACGGAGGCGACGCAGGGCCGTTACCACTATGTGTACGGCCCCTATGCCGCCCCGGTCCTCACCGTTGATCCCGGCGACATCATCTCCTGCGAAACCCACGATGCGTTCGAGGGCAAGATCCGCTTCGAGACCGACAAGCCGAGCGAGATCCTGAACTTCCCGTTCCTGAACCCGCAGAACGGCCCGATCTTCGTGAACGGGGCGGAAAAGGGCGACTGCCTCGCCGTCCACATCCAGTCGATCCAGCCGCGCGGGCCGCAGCCGGCGGGGACCACCTGCCTGATCCCGGAGTTCGGCGGCCTGGTGGGCACGGGCGCCACGGCGCTGCTGAACAGCCCCTTGCCGGAACGGGTGAAGAAGCTTGAGGTCACCGTCGAGGGCGGCGTGAAGTGGAGCGACGCCATCACCCTGCCGTACCAGCCCTTCATCGGCACGATCGGCACCTCGCCGGAAATCGAGGCGATCTCCTCGCTGGTCCCGGACTACTACGGCGGCAACATGGACCTGCCGGACGTGGCGCCCGGCGCGGTGATCTACCTGCCGGTGAACGCCCCCGGCGCGCTGCTCTACCTCGGCGACTGCCACGCCATCCAGGGCGACGGCGAGCTGTGCGGCGTGGCCCTTGAGCACCCGACGCACACGGTGGTGCAGGTGGACCTGATCAAGCGCTGGACGCTGGCCTGGCCGCGGCTGGAAACCGCCGAGTTCTTCATGACGATCGGCTCCGGCCGGCCGATGGAGGACGCGGCCCGCGTCGCGTATCGCGAGCTGGTCCGCTGGATGGCCACGGATTTCGGCTTTGACGAGCTGGACGCCTACCTGCTGCTGACCCAGTGCGGCCGGGTGCGGCTGGGGAACATGGTGGACCCCAAGTACACGCTCGGCGCCTCCGTCCTCAAGTCGATCGTCGGCGAAGCCCGTCAGCAGGCGCCCGGGTGAACGGCCGGGGCGACAGGGGTGAACGGAGCCGCCCGTGCCGCGTTCGGGAGGCGTAGGCCGCCGTTGCGGCGATGCCCACCACCCCAGGAGCCGCAAGGATGAGCGATGGCAAGCCTGCCCGACGGGACGACGCCGACAGCTTCGGGCGCCTGGTCGAGGGCGTGCTGCACTTCAGCGAGCAGGTCTACCCCGAGCGCCGGGCGGAGTTCCAGCGCCTTGCCTCCGGACAGCGCCCGCACACGCTGTTCATCACCTGCGCCGACAGCCGCGTGGTGCCGGAGATGATCACCCAAACCGACCCGGGCGAGCTGTTCGTGTGCCGCAACATCGGCAACATCGTGCCGGCCTACGGCGAGATGATGGGCGGCGTGTCCGCCATCGTGGAGTTCGCCTGCACGGCGCTGGGCGTGTCCCACGTGGTGGTCTGCGGCCATTCCGACTGCGGCGCCATGAAGGGCCTGCTCAGCCCGGAGGACTCGGGCCTGCGGCGCATGCCCACCGTCGCGTCCTGGCTGCGCAACGCCGAGGCGGCGCGCAGCGTGGTGGAGGTGATGCGGCCCGGGCTGGAGGGGGCAGCCAAGGTGCAGGCGCTGGTCGAGCAGAACGTGCGCACGCAGATGCGGCACCTGCGCACCCACCCGGCCGTCGCCGCCCGCGTGGCCGAGGGCAGCCTGTCCCTGCACGGCTGGGTGTACGAGATCGAGGACGGGACCGTGTGCACGGTGGACGAGGCCGGGGGCGAGCCGGTGCCCTTGGGCCGCGCGGCGGCGGGCGGGCGACCGGGGCAGTGACCGTCGCGCGGCGGCTCGGCACGTCCCGCACCACGAACCGTTCGAGGGCACGGCGCACGGCCCCTCGCACCCCCAAGGACACCAAGGAACAAGCACGGAATGTCGCTGTCTGCCCGCATCGAGAGGCTGCCGTTCACGCGGTTCCATTGGCGCCTGCTGACGATGGGCGGGCTGGGCTACTCCTTTGACGGCCTGGACGGGGCGGTCATCGCCTTCGTGCTGCCGGTGCTGCGCACCGCTTGGGGACTGACCAGCACCCAAACTGGGTTCCTCGGCAGTGCCACGCCCCTCGGCTTCTTCTTCGGCGCGCTGTTCGCCGGGCTGATCGGCGACGCGATCGGGCGCAAGGCCGTGATGATGTGGGCGCTCGTGCTGTACAGCGCCGCCTCCGTCGCCTGCGCCTTCACGCAGGACTGGCCTACGTTCCTGGCCTGCCGCGTCGTCGCGGGCATGGGCACGGGGGCCGAGTCCGCGATCATCGCCCCGTTCCTCGCCGAGTTCGTGGCGGGCCGCTTCCGCGGGCGGTTCACCGGGTCGCTGGCGGGATTCTTCTCCTTCGGCTTCGTGGGCGCGGCGCTGCTCGGCTACTTCGTCGTGCCGCGGCATCCCGATGCGTGGCGCTGGGTGATGGCGTTCACCGCGACGCCGATCCTGATGCTGCTGTGGTGGCGCCGCTCCTTGCCGGAATCGCCGCGCTGGCTCGCAAGCGTCGGCCGGGCCGCGGAGGCCGATGCGGTCCTCACGCAGATCGAGGACAAGGCCCGGCGCGACGGGCATGTGCTCGGCCCCGTCACCGCCGGGCCGCCGGCCGTTATTGGCCCCCAAGGCTCCTTTTTCGGCAGGCTGGCTTTGCTGTGGGTGCCGGGGCTGCGCCGCGTCACGGCGATGACCTGGCTGATGTGGCTCTCGATCACTTTCAGCTACTACGCCTTCTTCACCTGGATTCCGAGCCTTCTGGTGGAAAGCGGCATGACGATCACCCGCAGCTTCGGCTATTCCATCGCGATCTACCTGGCGCAGATCCCCGGCTACTTCTCCGCAGCCTACCTGAACGAGCGGATCGGGCGGCAGGCCACCATTGCCGGCTACATGATCCTGGGCGGGCTGTCCGCCGTCGCCCTGGCGCTCAGCCATTCCGACACCACGGTCATGCTGGCCGGCATCTGCCTGTCGTTCTTCATGAACGGAACCTATGCCGGCGTCTATGCCTACACGCCGGAGATCTTCCCGACCGCCGTGCGCGCGACCGGGACGGGGACGGCCTCTGCCATCGGGCGTCTCGGCGCCATCGCGGCGCCGGTGCTGGTGGGCTGGCTGTACCCGCATTTCGGTTTCGGAGGCGTGTTCGGCATGACGACCGCGGTGCTGCTGACCGGGGCGCTTGCCGTGCTGGTCATGGGGGTGAAGACCCGCAACCGGTCGCTTGAGGACATCACCGCCGAGGAACTCGCGCACGGAGGCGCCGCATGACGCGCGCTGGTGCTTCGCATCACGCGGAGGACATGACGGAGGCGCTGCAAAGGGTCGCCGCCCAGGCTGCCGCGGGCCAGCCCGGCGCCACGCTGCAGGCCCTTGCAGACGCCCTGGCCGGCACCGTGGGCTTCAAGCTGTTCACCGTGCTGCTGCATGACCCGGCGGTGGGCCAAATCCGCCGGGCCTACAGCAACATGCCGGCGGAGTACCCCACGAGCGGGGCGAAGCCGATCACCGACTCACCCTGGATGCGGCAGGTCCTGCAGCGCGGCGAACCCTATGTCGGGCGGGACCGCGAGGACATCCGCGCCGTGTTCTTCGACTACGAGCTGATCTGGTCGCTCGGCTGCGAAAGCGTGCTCAACCTGCCCGTGCGCTGGGACGGGCGCGTGCTGGCCGTGCTGAACCTGCTGCATGAGAGCGGCTGGTACGACGATGTCGATCCCGGCGCCCTGCGGCCTCTGGCGCAGCTCGCCATACCGGCTTTACAGTCGATGCAGCGGGAGTGAAACGAGCCATGCAGACACTGTTCCTGAACGCCGCCATCACGGACGCCACGCAGCGGGAGCCGCGCGAAGGCCACGTCCTCATCGAGGACAGCGTGATCCGCGACACCGAGGCGCGTCCGGGGTCCATGGAGGGCCGGGAGGTCATTGACCTCCGGGGCCGCACGCTGATGCCCGGGCTGATCGACTGCCACGTCCACGTGGTGGCGAGCATGATGAACCTGACGCTGAACGCGCAATTGCCGGACGCCATGGCGGTGCTCCGCTCCTTGCCGATCATGCGGGGGATGCTGGACCGCGGCTTCACCACGGTGCGCGACGTGGGAGGCGCGCCGTATGCGCTGGCGGAGGCGGTGGAGCAGGGCCTGGCGCCGGCGCCCCGGCTGGTGGTATGCGGCAAGGCGCTGTCCAAGACCGGCGGCCACACCGACGGACGGCCGCGCTACGACACCCACGACCCCACGCGGTGGGCGCGGAACTTCGGCGCGCTCGGCCGGGTGGCGGACGGGGTGGACGAGGTGCGACGCGCCTGCCGCCAGGAACTGCGCCAGGGCGCGCAGTTCATCAAGGTGATGGCCAACGGCGGCGTGTCCAGCCCGACCGACCCCATCGCCTGGCAGGGCTACTCCGTGGCGGAGATGACCGCGGCCGTGGAGGAGGCGCAGGACGCGCAAACCTACGTTTCGGCGCACCTTTACACGTCGGAGGCCATCGAGAGCGCCTTGCGCTGCGGCGTCCACTCCTTGGAGCATTGCAACCGCATCGACGCGCCGACCGCCCGCCTGGCGGCGGCGGCCGGGGCGGTCGCGGTGCCGACGCTTGTGACCTACGAGGCCCTGGCGCAGGACGGCCCCGCGCTCGGGCTGCCGCCGGCGTCCATCGCCAAGATCGAGGACGTGCGCGCGGCCGGGATGGGCAGCCTGTCCATCTTGCGGGATGCCGGGGTGACGATTGCCTTCGGCACGGACCTGCTGGGGGAAACGCATGTGCGGCAAAGCGAGGAGTTCGCGATCCGGTCGCGCGTCCTGCCGGCGGCGGAGGTGCTTGCCAGCGCCACGACGGTGGCCGCGCGCCTGATCGGCATGGAAGGCAAGCTCGGCGTCGTCGCGCCGGGCGCAATCGCCGACCTGCTGGTGGTGCAGGGTGCGCCGTTGGAGGATGCGGCGATCCTGGCTGACCATCGGCGCAGCATCCTGATGGTCATGAAGGGGGGCGTCGTTCACCGCCGGATGGAGATTTAGGGGGGACAACGCAGCCATAGGCCGGGCGGCGACTCATCGCCGGGGTCAGGCGTCCGGCACCAAGGCGAGGGTAGCGCGCAAGCCCTACGGTCGGGTATTGCCCGCGCGGCGGCGGAAGAACTCGGCCGCGGTCTCGACGGCGCCCACCTGCTGCGCCACCCAGGAACAACGCCGGCGTGGCGAGCAGCACGCAGTTGGCGGCCGGCGGTGAGACCGAACGGCTTGTGGGACGCGCGAGGCTGGCCAGTATGCGTCTGGCCTCATTCATCTCGTATAGATCCGCGGGTTGCCTGCGCCGCGCGTCACAGCATAGTTTGCACGGTGTCGTAGGCGCTGAACTCGGCCCAGTGGCGGTCAAGGTTTGCCAGGAACAAACTTCGGGTAAGGCCGGACACCAGCTTGGGCACCGCCGTCGTCATGGCGTTGATGGAGGAGCCAGAAGGGCCGAAGCTCATTGTCGATGCGATGTTGAACAGATGGATGTCCGTGATCCACGGCGTTGCGCCGGGGCACCGCTCCATCAGGCCGTAATCCGCCGACAAATAGGGGTAGCGGGCCAGCCGGTCGTCCCGCAGCGCGTCCGGCGGCGTGTAGCGGTCGCTCCACCGGGCGATGTTGCCGGCACATCGCCCAAACTCCGGGCGGCCCGCGAAGTCCACGTCGATGCCGGTGCCGCAGATCAGGAAATCTGCCGTGAACAGGCCCTGCGGCGTGTCGATCCGCACTCGGCCGCCCTCGGCCACGGCATCGCGCCAGGGCGCGCCGTTGTGCAGCGTGAAGTTCGGCCACCGCGCGCAGCGGTCCCAGGTCGCCTGCGGAAAGCCCTCCCGCCGCCCGAGGATCATGCTCATGAACCGCCAGCGCCAAGCGTCGTCGAGGTCCGACAGGTGGCGCAGGAACCCGGCGAAGGTCAGCCATCGGTAGGACTGGATCAGTTGCAGCCGGTCGCGGCGGCAGAACAGGTGGACCTCCGCCGCCCCATGCTCCAGCGCACAGGCGGCGTTGTCCAGCGCCGAGGCGCCGGCGCCCATGACCGCCACCACCTTGCCAGCCATGGACGCAAAGTCGATCGGATCGGCCGTATGCGCCCGGACCTCCCTCGGCAGCGCGGCCACGAAGCCGGGCATCCACCACCGCCCGGCCCCGTCCTGCCCGGTCGCCAGCACCAGCTTGCGGCAGAACAGCGTGCTCTCGGCGTCGCCCGACCGCACCGCGACGGCGAGCAGGCCCGGCCCGGCTGGTTGGAGGTCAGTCACCTGGCACCCGTTGCGCACGGGCACGCCGGTCACGTCGCGCACCCACAGCAGGTAATCGGCCCAATGCTCCCGCGGGATCAGCCCCATCGCCTCCCAATCCGCGGCGCCGAACCGCGCCTCGTGCCAGGAGCGGTAGGTGAGGCTCGGGATGTCGAGGTCCGGGCCGGTGTAGTCCTTGGGGCTGCGCAAGGTGTGCATGCGGGCAAAGCTGCGCCACGGCCCTTCCTGCCCACGGGGCGCCTGGTCCAGCACCAGGATGTTGCCGACCTTCGCGCGCCGCAGCCCGAACGCGGTCGCCACCCCGGATTGCCCGGCGCCCACGATCAGCACGTCGAGCGCCTGCGACCCGTCCGGCGCCGCCCGGGGCACGAGCCACTCCATGCTCGGGTGGTCGATGCGTTCGAGGTCGCGGCGGACCTGCGCCTCCAACGCTTCCAGGCCGGTCATGCCGCCCCCGCCGGGCCGTATCCGCCGCCGCAGCAGCTTTCCAGCGTGACCAGGTCGCCCGCGCGCAGCTCCAGGTTCGCCTTGCCCGGCAGTTCCGACATGGCGCCATCCCGTTCCAGCGTGATGCGGAACGGCAGGCCCGGCAGGCCGCTGCACAGGCCGTAGGGCAGCACGCGGATGCGCTCGACGCAGGTGGTCAGCAGCATGCGCGGCGCCAGCACGCGGTAGGCGCGGACAACGCCGTCGCCGCCGCGGTGCAGCTCGTTCCCTCCGGCGCCGCGGCGGATCGACTGGCGCTCGACGCGCAGGGCATAGGTGGCTTCAAGCAGTTCCGCCGGGGTGTTGGAGGTGTTGGCCATGTGGACGCGGGTGGCCGGACTGCCGGGGCGGTCGAGGCGCACGACGGAACCGCCGCCCGCACCGATGGACTGCACGGCCAGCGTCGCCTGCCGCAGCGGGCGGTCGCCGGTCATGCAGATGTCGGTCATCTCGGCCGCGCCCCCTGTGATGATGCATACGTCCGTGGTGGTGCCGCCCATGTCGAAGGTGGGCACCCGCGGCGGCCGCAGCGCGCGGACTGCCTGCACGGAGGCCGCAACGCCGGCGGCCGGGCCGGACATGGCCATCACGACCGGGCGCTGCCGCGCCGTGGCAACCGGCACCATCCCGCCCGCCGAGCGGAGCGCCTGCAAGTTGGCGGCCGGGAGCATCCGGCGCTCCAGCTCGGTGCGCACGTCCCATTCGGGGCCGGCGTCGCCAGGATCGGTCATTCGGCGACGGCCGCGAGTGCGCTTTCCGCGAGGCGGCGCTGCGGGTCGAAGTGGGGAATGGCGTCCAGCAGCGCGCGCGTGTAGGGCGCCTGCGGGTGGGCGAACACCGCCTGGCTCGGCCCGGCCTCCACCACGCGCCCGGCCTCCAGCACCACCAGGTCGTCGCACAGCATGCGCACGACGTTCAGGTCGTGGCTGACGAACAGCAGGCCGATGCCGTCCTCCCGCCGCAAGCGGTCCAGGAGCTGCAGGATCACCGCCTGCACCGAAACGTCCAGCGCCGCGGTCGGCTCGTCCAAAACCAGCAGGCGCGGGCGCGGGGCGACCGCGCGGGCGATGCCGACGCGCGCCTTCTGGCCGCCGGAAAGCTGGTGCGGGTAGCGTTCCAGCAGGTCCATCGGCAGCCCGGCGCGGGCGGCCGCGTCGCGCACCCGGGCGTTCAAGGCCGCGCCGTCCCGCAGGCGTTCGAGCCGGCGCAGCGGGTGGGCGATGCTGTCGAACGCGGTGTGGCGCGGGTTGAGGCTGTCGTGCGGGTCCTGGAACACGATCTGGATCTTCCGCCGCTGCGGCGCGTGGTGGAAGCGGCGCGCCGGGACCGCCGAGACCCTTTCGCCCTCGAACACGATGTCGCCGGCGTCCGGGTCCAGCAGCCGGCAGATCAGGCGGGACAGCGTGCTCTTGCCCGACCCGGACTCGCCGACCAGCCCCAAGCTGCCGCCCTGGGCGATGCGGAACGAAACGTCGTCCACCGCCCGCACGCCGCCGTCGAACGTCTTGGCGACGTGCCGCACGTCCAGCAGCGGCGGCGTGCCGGGCGCGGGCGGCGCCGCGCACGCCGTGGCGGCGGGGGGAGCGCCGGCCGCCAAGTCGGCCAGGGTGGATCGCCGGGTTGGCGAGGCGGCGACCAGGCGCTGCGTGTAGGGGTGGCGCGGGGCCTCGAACAGCGCCTCCGTCGGGCCATGCTCGACGACCCGGCCGCGCTCCATGACCGCGATGCGGCCGCACCAGCGGGCGGCGAGGCCGAGATCGTGGGTGATCAGGACCAGCGCCATCCCGCGCTCGCGCTGGATGCGGGCGAGCAGCTCCATGACGGCCTGCTGGGTGGTGACATCGAGGCCGGTGGTCGGCTCGTCGGCGATCAGCAGGGCCGGCTCGCAGGCGATGGCCATGGCGATCACCACGCGCTGGCACATGCCGCCCGACAGCTCGTGCGGGTAGGCGCGGAGCCGGCGCTCGGGATCGCGGATCAGCACGGCGCGCAGCAGGCCCAGCACCTGGCCGCGGTCCCGGGGGCGGCCATGGGCGGCGAGCACGTCGGCGATCTGCCGCTCGACGGTGTGGATGGGGCTCAGCGCGGCGCGCGGGTTCTGGAAGATCATCGACATCGCGGAGCCGCGCAGGCGGCGCAAGTCGCCGCGGCCGGCCCGGGCGATGTCGCGTCCGCCGAACAGGACGCGCCCGCCGTCGATCCGGCCCGCCCGGTCCAGCAGCCGCATGGCCGCCAGCGCGGTCACGGACTTGCCAGACCCGCTCTCCCCCACGACGCCCAGCGTTTCCCCCGCCGCGACCGCGAGATCGACGCCGTGCAGGGCGGCCACCGGGCCGTGCCGGGTCGAGAAGCTGACCCGCAGGCCCTCGATTCGCAGCAAGGGGCCGGTCACGACCGCGTCCGCGGTCACGGCCACATCCGCGGTCACGTCCGCATGCGGGGGTCGAGGATGTCGCGCAGCCCGTCGCCGAGCAGGTTGAAGCACAGCACCGTCAGCATCAAGGCGAGACCGGGCAGCGCCACCAGCCACCACTTGCCCGTGGTGATGAAACGGGCGCCCTCCGCCACCATGATCCCCCACTCCGGCGTCGGCGCCTGCACGCCCAGGCCGATGAACGACAGCCCGGCAGCGTTCAGGATCGCCCAGCCCAGGTTGAGCGAGACCTGCACCGCCATCGCCGGCAGCACGTTCGGCAGCAGCACGCGCAGCACGACCGACAGGTGCCCCTCGCCGCAGGCGCGCGCCGCCTCCACCCAGCCGGCGTTGCGCCGCACGTTCACCTCCGCCCGGGCGAAGCGGATGTAGAACGGCAGGTTGATGACGGCGGTGGCGACCACGATGTTCTCCACCCGGTTGCCGAGGGCGGCGACCAGCGCCATGGCCAGCACGAACAGCGGGAACGCCATCAGCACGTCCACGAAACGCCCGACGGAGCGGTCCAGCCGTCCGCCGCGATAGCCGCAGAACCCGCCGATCACCGCGCCGAGCGCAAAGGAAAGGCTGACGGCCGACGCCGCGATCAGCAGGTCGAGCCGGGTGGCGGTGATGATCCGGCTGAGGATGTCGCGGCCAAGCTGGTCGGTCCCGGCCCAGTGCAGGGGGCTTGGCGGCTCCAGTGCGTGCGACACGTTCGAGGCAACGGGGTCGTACGGCGACAGCAGCGGGGCGAACAGGCCGACCAGCACCAGCAGCACGGCGCCGGCCGCGGCGAGCGCCGTGACCGGGTTGGAGCGCAGCACGTAAGCGACGTGCCGGCCCGTGCCGCCGGCCCGGCCAAGCGCCGCCCCGCTCACGCGCCCACCTTGCTCATCTGCCCACCTTGCTCACGCAACGGACACCCGCGGATCGGCGATGCCGTACAGCACGTCGATCAGGACGTTCACCAGCACGAAGATCACGGCCATCAGCAGCACGAACGCCTGCACGGGGGCGTAGTCGGAGGCGAGCAGCGCATCGAGCGCGTAGGACGCGACGCCGGGCCAGGAAAACACCTTCTCCACCAGAACGTTGGCGCCGAGCATGGTTGAGAACACGATGCCGGTGATGGTGATGACCGGCAGCAGCGCGTTGCGCAGCGCGTAGCCGACGATGATCCGCCGGCGCGGCAGGCCCATCGCGTGGGCGGTGCGGATGAAGTCGGCTCCGAGCACCGCGAGCATGGAAGCGCGGGTCATGCGGGCCAGCGGCGCCAGCACGAACAGCGCCATGGTCAAGGCCGGCAGCATGAGCTGGGCAAAGGCGGCCCGCCACCCGTCCCAATCGCCCGCCAGCGCGAAGTCGATGAGGTAGAAGCCGGTGATGCCGGGCGGGGCGGGGGCGAAGATGTCGATGCGCGCCGTGGGGTCCGGCGCCCAGCCGAGCAGGTAGTAGAACGCATAGATCAGCAGCAGCCCGGACACGAAGGTCGGCACGCAGACGCCCAGCGTGCAGACCATCCGCACCGCATGGTCCACCGCCGATCCCGGCCGCAGCGCCGCCAGCACGCCGAGCGGCACGGACAACGCCAAGGCGATGAGCAGCGCCGTGCCCGTCAGTTCCAGCGAGGCCGGCAGGCGGCTCCGCATGTCGCGCACGACCGGCTGCCCGGTGGTGAGCGACTGCCCGAGGTCCCCGGCCGCGATTTGGCCGAGGTAGCGGGCCAACTGCACCGGAACCGGCCGGTCCAGCCCCATGCTGTGCCGCAGCGCCTCGATCTCCGCTTGCCCGGCGCTGGGGCCGGAGGCGAAGGACACCGCGGGGTCGCCGGGCAGCACGCGCATCAGCGTGAAGGTAACAACGACGACGCCCAGCAAAGCCGGGACGGAAGCGAGCAGGCGGCGGCCCACGCGCCGGAGGATGCCGGCGAGCACGGCGTCAAACCCGCCGAAGGTCGCGGAAATCCGCCTGGCGGTAGAACTGGTAGGTGTAGCCGTCCACGGTCTTCGACATGGCCGCGTCCTGGTTCGGCTGCCACAGCATGACCAGCGGGACCTGCGGCACGAACAGCTCGATCATCCGCTTGCAGTCCTCGTCGTACCGGGCGGTGTCTGTCTGGTAGCGGGCGTCAAGTGTCAGATCCTCGATGCCGGTGCTCTTCCAGTTCGCGAAGTTCCAGCGTTGGTTGCGGGTGAAATACAAATAGAAGAAGTAGTCGGTGTAAGGCAGCCAGGCGGTCGCGCCGTCGGTGTAGAACGGCATCTTCTTCTCTGCTTCAAGCGTGTTGAACTCGGCGTCCGGCTTTTTCTGGATATCCACCTGGATGCCGACCTTGCCCAGCGCCTCTTTCAGCAGGGCTGCCAGCGGCTCCGCGGTGCCGGCCTGGCCCGTGCTGTAGGCGAAGCTGGTCGAGAAGCCTTGGGGCAGGCCGGCCTCGGCGAGCAGCTGCCTGGCGCGGGCCGGGTCGGTCTTGTTCGGCATCGGCTGCGGGAAGCGGCTGTCGGGCGGCGTCTCGGACCAGTCCGCGCCGAACAGCTTGGCGCCGCGGCCGAAGATCGCGGCCTGGAACATGTCTTCGTACGGCAAGGCCGCAGCCACCGCCTGGCGGACCTTCGGGTTGTCGAAGGGCGGCGTTTGCGTGTTCATTGTGATGTGGGTGAAGCCGTTGGTCTGCGGGATGGAGGCGACCTTGGACTTCGCCGACTTCTCGATGCCGGGGATGTCGCTGGCGACGAGATCGATGGCCAGGTCGGCGTCGCCGCGCTCGATCAGGTTGGCGCGGGTCGCAGGTTCCGGCACGGTCTGGATGATGACCCGGCGGAAGAACGGCAGCTTGCCGTCGCCGCCGGCCCACTTCTCGTTGCGGCGCAGCACGGTGCTTTCGCCGGGTTTGTGGCTCTCGATCACGTAGGCGCCGCTCGCGGCCGTGTTGGTCTTCATCCACTCGGTCGCCCAGGGATCCTCGGCGGTGGCGTGCTGCTTCGCGAGCTTGCTGTTGACCATGATCGCGTAGGGCACGCAGAGGTTCGCCAGCGCCAGCCGGTCCGGCCTGTCCAGGCTGACGGCCAGGGTGTGCGCATCGACGACCTTGAACTGGTCGGGGCTGGTCAGCGACCCCGTGGAAAGCTGCGGCGGCGCCAGGGACTTCGCCGAGACGGCACGGTCCAGCGACCACTTGATGTCCTCGGCCGTCACGGGCGACCCGTCGTGCCAGGCCGCGTCGGGGCGCAGGACGATGGTGATCACCCGCTTGTCCCCGCTGATGCCGTAGGATTGCGCCAGCTCGCCGCGGATGGTCTCGGGATCGAACACCCAGTTGTTGCCAAGCTTCTTGCGTCCAAAGCTGAACAGCCGGTCGTAGACGTTCATGCCGAGGCCGAAGGACTCGCGCGTGGCGCCCGGCATGGTGGTGTCGAGCGTGTTGATGGTGGCGCCCGTGACGTAGCGGAGCGTCTCGGCCCGGGTCTGCGCCGCGGCTTGGCCCGTTTGCTGCGCGAGCAGGGCGGCGCCCGCCGCGCCCTGTAGAACTGTTCTACGCTTGACCGTCATCGCCCACCACCTGGCTATTGGAGCCGTGGCGCTTCATCCCCGTGGTTTGCCCGCATTTTGCGACGAGCCTAAATGGCAGGCGCGGCAGGCGCAACCGGTCCGGCGGCAAGGAGCAAATGGCATGAGGCTGGCAGGCAAGGTCGCCGTGATCACCGGCGGGGGATCGGGCATCGGCCGGGCCGCGGCGCTGCTGTTCGCGCAGGAAGGCGCGCGGCTGTGCCTCGTGGACCGGGACGGCGAAGCGGCCGAGGCGGTGGCGGCGGCGATCCGGGCCGAAGGCGGCGAAGCGGCCGTGCGCGTCGGCGACGTGGGCGAACCCGGCCGCGCCGACGCTGACGCGGCCGCCGTGCTGTCCGCGTTCGGCCGCATCGACGTGCTGCTGACCGCGGCCGGGTTCTCCAGCGGCGGCACGGCGCTCACGATCCGGCCCGAGGACTGGGACGCGGTGCTTCGGGTGAACCTGTGGGGCACCTGGCTGTGGGCGCGCGCGGCGATGCCTGAAAAATAATGCGAGCAGGGATGCTCGCGCTCCTTCA
>CAXSEX010000012.1:23954-24193 GCA_964236415.1 uncultured Acetobacteraceae bacterium
GGTGCTGCCGGCCATGCAAGCGGCGGGGGGCGGCAGCATCGTCACCGTCGCTTCCCAACTGGCCCGGGCGGGCGGGCGCAACAACGCCGCCTACATCGCGGCAAAGGGCGCGATCCTCAGCCTGACCAAGACAATGGCGCTCGACTTCGCTGCCGACGGCATCCGGGTGAACACCCTGTTGCCCGGCGCGATCGAGACGCCGCTGCTGGTCCGCAGCTTTGCCCGGTCGGCCACGCCGG
>CAXSEX010000013.1:0-23042 GCA_964236415.1 uncultured Acetobacteraceae bacterium
GCCAAGAACTTTGATCATCGACGCGCATGTGCATTATTGGCAGGTGGACCGCGGCGACTACGGTTGGCTGACGCCCGACCTGCCCCTCGTCATCGACCACGCCGCCAAGCCCGAGATCGCCGCGGGCCGCCACGCGGAGTGGCGGGAGGCCATGGCGGTGCTCGCCGCCTTCCCGCACGTCCGCTGCAAGCTCTCCGGCCTGGTGACGGAGGCAGCAATCGGCGCCCCGTTCGACGCCATCCGCCCCTACGCCGACACGCTCTTGGAGCTGTTCGGGCCGCAGCGGCTGATCTTCGGAAGCGACTGGCCGGTGCTGACCACCCGGCAGGATTACTCGACGTGGTGGGACTGGTCCCACCGCCTCACGGCGCATCTCTCGCCCGCCGAGCGCGACGCGGTGTTCGGGCAGAACGCCGCCGCGTTCTACGGGCTGCACCCAACCGCCCAGGCCACGGAGACCCAACCAGCATGATCGGCTTCGCCCTGTTCGGCTGCGGCCGCAGCGGCCGGATGCACGCTCGCAACATCCACGCCCACCCCGGCGCGGAGCTGGTCACGTGCTTTGACGTGGCCGGCCCGGCGGCGGCGGCGGTCGCGGCGGACCTCGGCGCGTCGCAGGCGCAGTCCGTGGACGAGGCATTGGCAAACCCCCGCGTCCGGGCGGTGTTCATCGCGTCCAGCACCGACACCCACGTGGACCTGATCGCCCGCAGCGTGCAGGCCGGCAAGGCCGTGCTGTGCGAGAAGCCGGTCGATCTCGACCTCGCCCGCGTCGATGCGTGCTGGCAGGCCATCGCCGGGCTGGGGCCGCTGGTGATGATCGGGTTCAACCGCCGCTTCGACCCGTCGTTCCGCGCGCTGCGCGACCGCCTGGCCGCGGGCGAGATCGGCCGGCTTGAGCAGGTGGTGATCACCAGCCGCGACCCAGCGCCGCCGCCGCCGGCCTACATCGCCGTGTCCGGCGGGCTGTTCCGCGACATGACGATCCACGATCTCGACTTGGCGCGCTTCCTCGCGGGCGACATCACCGAGGTGCAGGCGATGGGGGCGAACCTGATCGACCCGGCGATCACGGCGCAGGGCGATATCGACGCGGCGATGCTGGTGATGCGCGCGGCCTCCGGCGCGCTGATCCACATCAGCAACAGCCGGCGCTGCGCCTACGGCTACGACCAGCGGATCGAGGCGTTCGGCGAGGCCGGCATGCTGCAGGCGCACAACCAGCATCCCACCACGGTGGAGGCCTGGGGCGGGGGGCGCACGCGGGCCATGGACCCGGTGCAGGACTTCTTCATCGAACGCTACGCCGACGCCTACCGGGCGGAGCTGGACCACTTCATCGACTGCGTGAACACCGGGGCCGCGCCGCTGGCCGGCTTCGCCGAGGGGCGGGAAGCACTGCGCCTCGCGGACGCGGCGCTGGACAGCATGGCGAGCGGGCGCGTGGTGCGCCTCGCCTGAACAGGGGGCGGACCGGAGGAGGCGTTGACGCTTGGCCGCCAAAGTCACGCCGCAGAGCCGGCCGCGATCACCAGGTCCAGCGCCCGGCGCAGCATCGTCATCGTCGCTTCCGGCGTCATGAACCCGGCATGCGCCGTCAGCGTCACGTTGGGCAGGCTCAGCAGCGGGTCGTCCGGCAACGGCGGCTCGGGCGAGAACACGTCGAGGGCGGCGTGCCGGATGTGCCCGGACGCCAGCAGGCGGCACAGGGCCGCGTGGTCCACCAGGTCGGCGCGGGCCGTGTTGACGATGATGACGCCGGGCTTGGTGCGGGCCAGCCGGTCGGCATCCAGGAAGCCGCGCGTGGCCTCGTTCAGCGCCAGCGTCAGGCACAGGATGTCCGAGCGCGCCAGCACGTCGTCCAGCGCGGCGCCGGCGCCGGGCACGAGGGGGTCGGGCGGGCTGCGGTTCCAGGCCAGCACCTCCATGCCAAGCCCGTTCGCCATGCGCGCCACCTCCCGCCCGATGCCGCCCAGGCCGATGATGCCGAGCGTCTTGCCGAACAGCTGCACGCCCGCGACCTGCCGCCATTGCCCGGCCCGGACCTCGCGGTCCATGCGCGCGACGTTGCGGGCGGCGGCCATGGCCAGGGCGATGGTGTGCTCCGCCACCGTGGTGTCGCCGTAGCCCTTGATGGTGTCCACCGCGATGCCGCACCGTTCGGCCGCCGCGATGTCGATGAAGGAGGACGCGCCGGTGCCGAGGAACACGATCCGCTTCAGCCCGGCGCAGCGCGACAGGGTGGCGGCGTCGAAGTAGCTGTGGTCGTCGATGCACACGTCGTAGCCGGCCAGCAGGGCAGGGATGTCCGCCGGCTGCCCCGGCGACATGTTGACCGCGACCGCCGGGTCGCCCGGTTGCCGCACGCTTTCCCAAAGCGGGGCCATGTCGTCGGTGCAGTCGAGGAAGATTGCGGCCATGGGGCGGCTCCTGCCGTTCGGGGTGGATGCGTGCCGGCGAGCCAAGCATGTTCCATGCCCGGACCTCGGCACCGATCTTGCTACCCTATGGGATCGCGGACAGCGCAGCAGGGGACGGCGGGACATGCGGGATCGGCGGCAGATGCACCTTATCGCGTTCCTGATGACGGGACCGACCTGCCACCACCACGGCGCGTGGCGGCACCCGGAGTCGGCGGTGGACGACCTGCTCAGCCCCGGCCGCTACGAGCACATCGCCCGCGTGCTGGAAGCGAGCCGGTTCGATGCGCTGTTCTTCGCCGACATCCTGGGCATCTATGACCTGTACGGCGGCACGTTCGACACGATGGCGGGGCGCGGCGGCCAGGTGTGCCTGCTGGACCCGGCGGTCGTGCTGCCGATGATGGCGCGGGTGACGGAGCATATCGGGCTGGGGCTGACCTACTCCTCCACCTTCAACCACCCCTACGGGATCGCCCGGATGCTGGGCAGCCTCGACCACCTGAGCGGCGGGCGGGCCGCCTGGAACGTGGTGGCCTCCACCAGCACGCTGGAAGCGCGCAACTTCGGCATGGACGAGATGCCGGGCCGGTCGCAACGCTACGACCGGGCGGACGAGGTGCTCGAAGCCTGCTGCGCGCTGTGGAACAGCTGGGAAGACGGCGCGCTGCTGTTCGACAAGGCGTCCGGCGCCTTCGCCGACCCGGCCAAGATCCATTACGCCGACTACGCCGGGAAATGGGTCCGCAGCCGCGGCCCGCTCACCACGCCGCGCAGCCCGCAGGGCCGGCCCGTCATCATGCAGGCCGGCAGCTCCGACCGAGGGCGGGACTTCGGGGCGCGCTGGGGCGAGGTGATCTTCACATTGCAGCACCAGAAGGCCGACATGCAGGCGTTCTACGACGACTTCAAAAGCCGCATGGCCGCGCGCGGGCGCGCCCCGGAGGAGTGCGTGGTCCTGCCGTCCATCGACGTGGTGATCGGCGAAACCGAGTCCATCGCGCGGGAGCGCGCCGAGCACGTCAACAGCCTGGTGGACACGCAGCTCGGCCTGGCCCAGATGTCCGGCCACATCGGCATCGACCTGGCGCGCTTCGACCCCGACCAGCCGCTGACCGACATCGCGATCGAGCAAGGCTCGCGCGGCTCGTTCGAGGTCATCCTGCAAGGGACGCAGGCCGAGGGCCTCACGCTGGGCGAAGCCGCGCGCCGCTTCGCCACCAGCGAGCTTTGCCCGCAGCTGGTGGGCACGCCGGAGATGATCGCCGACCAGTTGATGGACCTGTTCGACGACCACGCCTGCGACGGCTTCATCCTCACGCCCACCACCTTCCCCGGCATGTTCGAGCAGTTCAGCCGCGCCGTGGTGCCGCTGCTGCAAAAGCGGGGCGTGTTCCGGACGGAGTACGCGGGGCGGACGCTGCGCGAGAACCTGCGCGCATGAAGCCGCGCATGCACCTCGGCTTCGACTTCTCCTACACCCACATGGGCGGGCGGTGGCGGCTGCCCGGCGCCTGGCCGGGCCGCACCTTCCCCGACGTGGCCATGTACGAGGACGTGGCCCGCATCGCCGAGCGCGGCTGCCTCGACATGATCTTCTCCGGCGACGGCACCGGCGTGCCGGACACCTGGCGCGGCTCGCGCGACGCCGCGGTCGAGTGGGGCATGAACTGGCCGCGCCAGGACCTGAACCCGATCATGGTCGCCATGTCCCGGGTCACGCGGCACGTCGGCTACGGGCTGACCTACTCCTCCACCTTCATGCACCCCTACTACACGGCGCGCCTGATGAACTCGCTGGACCACGTGACCGGCGGGCGGATCGCCATGAACCTCGTCACGTCCACCCGCCCGGCCGACGCGGCGAACTTCGGCTTCGACAAGCTGATGGAGCACGGCAGCCGCTACGACCGGATGGAGGAGTTCGTCGATGTGTGCCGCAAGCTGTGGGACAGCGCCGAGCCGGACGCTATGCTGTGGGACCACGCCACCGGGCGCGTCGGCGACCCCTCCAAGGTGCACGGCGTGTCGCACCACGGCCGCTTCTTCAAGGTCGAGGGGCCGCTCAACACGCCGCCCTCGCCCCAGGGCCGCCCGGTGCTGATCCAGGCCGGCGGGTCGCCCCGCGGGGTGCGCGCCTCCGCCCACGTCGCGGACCACGTGTTCGGCGCGGACATGCCGCTCGCCTCCCAGGTGAAGCAGCGCGCCGCCCTGGACGAGGCCTTGGTGGCGCTGGGCCGCGACCCGTCCGCGGTCGGCATCCTGTGGCAAACGCCCATCGTGGTGGCGGAAACGGAGCGGGACGCCCAGGCGCAGCGCGACCGCCTGCTCACCGCCGTGCCGGCGGAGGCGGTCGGCGCCTATCTTTCGTACAACGCGGCCTACGACTTCTCGACCCTGCCCGCCCGCTTCACCCTGCGGCAGCTTCATGCGGAGATCGTGGCCGCCAACGCTTCCCCGGTCGGCTTCGTGCACGAGCTGTCGCTGCGGCTCGGCGCCGACACGGAGATCACCCGGGACGAGTTCTTCCACCACGGCCTGCGCAACGCCACCGCCTGGGACACCACCATCGCCGGCACCCCCGCCCAGCTTGCCGACCGGCTGGAAGAGGTGTTCGAGGCGACCGGCAGCCGCGGCGGCTTCATGCTGGGGCACATCGTCTCGCTGCCGGGCGACCTGATCGCCATCGTGGACCTGTTGGTGCCGGAGCTGCAGCGCCGCGGCCGGTTCCGCACGGAGTACAAGGGGCGCACGCTGCGGGAGAACCTGGCGGAGGATTAGCGCCGCTTGGCACAAGCCTTGCAAAGTTCCCTGCACCGAACCCGCTCCGGGTTCTCACCGGGAGTTGCCGCAAGATGACGATTGATGCTCGACGCGCCGTCCTGCGTGGGTTCGCCGCGGGTTGCCTGGCCGCCGGGATGCTGTGCGGCGCCGCGCAAGCGGAAACGCTGGGGCCGGTGACGGACGACGTGGGCGTGGTCAAGGTTGCCAAGGGGCAGCCCATCCTGATCGGCGCGCTGCTGGTGCTGTCGGGTCCGGACCTTTCGCTCGGCGTCGATGCGTCCCGCGGGGCGGAGATCGCGTTCGACGACCATGGCAACAAGCTGGTCGGCCACCCCCTCAAGTACCTCCCGGAAGACGGGCAGTGCAGCGTGGAGGGCGGCCAGACCGGCGCCACCCGGATCGCGTCCAACAAGCAGATCGTGGGCGTGATCGGCACCGCCTGCTCCTCGGAATCGCGCGGCGGCGCCCCCATCCTGTGGAACGCCGGCATGCCGCAGGCGGTGACCAGCGCCACCGCGCCCGCGCTGACCGCGGCCGACCGTCCGGTGGGCCTGCAAGGCATCGTGCGCTTCGTCTACAACGACATCAACGGCGCCGCCGCCGCGGTCAAGTACGCGCAGAGCGTCCACGCGGCCAAGGTCGCGACGATGCACGACGGCAGCCTGTATGCCGAGGAACTGGTCAACGCCTTCGCCAAGCAGTTCAAGGCCGCCGGCGGCACGATCGTCGCCGCGGAAGCGATCTCCCCCTCCGACACCGACCTGCGCCCCGTGCTGACCCGGATCGGCACGGCCAAGCCCGAGCTGATCTTCGCGCCCATCTTCACCGGCGCGTCCGCCTACCTGGTGCGGCAGGTCAAGGAGGTGCCGACGCTCGCCAGCACCCCCGTGCTCGGCACGGACGCCGTGCTCGCCCCCGCCTTCCTGGAGGCGGCCGGGGACGCCGCCGTCGGCTACCGCCTGACCGGCGTGGACAACGACCCGAAGCTGATGGGCGCCCGCTACGGCGACTTCCTGGCGAAGTACAAGGAGAAGTTCGGCGAGGACCCCATCGGCGGCTTCCACGGCAACGGCTACGACGCGGCGCTCGCGATGATGGCGGCCATCGAGAAGGTGGCCAAGACCGACGCCGGCGGCGACACCTTTATCGGCCGCAAGGCGCTGCGCGACGCGCTGATGCAGACCGCGGACCTGGACGGCATCACCGGCAAGCTGACCTGCGACAAGAGCGGCGACTGCGGCTCCTCCCACTTCGCCGTGTTCGAGTACGTGAACGGCGACCCCACCACCTTCAAGCTGGGCGTCAACCCCAAGAAGGTGTTCCCGTAGCGCGCGGCGGGACCATGGTGCAGGACTGGCTGCGGCGCGCGACCCCGGTTGACTGGTTCCTGCTCGCGCTGCGCGTGGCGGTCGTGGCGGTCGTGGGGACCGGGTTCGTCGCCGGGCTGCTGCACCCGCGCTACAGCCGGGCGGAGTGGTTCTCCTTCCTCGCCTTCGGGCTGACCATCGGGGCGATCTATGCCCTGATCGCGCTCGGCTACACCATGGTGTACGGCATCCTGCGCATGGTGAACTTCGCCCATGGCGACGTGTTCATGTTCGGCGCCTACGCGGCCTGCTTCTCGCTGCTGGCCTGCAACCGCGCTGGCATCCTCGGGCCTGACCCGGCGCTCAGCTTCGTCATCGCAACCGCCGTGTGCATCGCCGTCTCGGCCGGCGTCGCCGTGCTGGCGGAGCGCATCGCCTACCGCCCGTTCCGCCGCGGCCGGTCGCTGGCGCCCTTGATCAGCACGCTGGGGCTGTCCTTCGTGCTGGAATACTCGGCGCGCGGCATGTTCGGCGCGCAGAACAAGGCGTTCCCGTCCATGCCGGCGGTGGACGGGATCGTGTCGGTCGCCGGGTTCTCCGTGCCGCGGGTGCAGGTGGTGGTGGTCGCCGCCGCCCTGCTCACCATGGTGGTGCTGACCCTGATCGTCATGCGGACCCGCATCGGCACCGCCATGCGCGCCGTGGCGGAGGACCGGGACGCCGCGACGCTGATGGGCATCAACGTGGACGGGGTGATCGTGTTCACCTTCGCGCTCGGCGGCGCGCTCGCGGGGATTGCCGGGCTGCTGTATGGCCTGGTGTTCAAGCAGATCTCGTTCTTCATGGGCTTCTTCCTGGGCGTGAAGGGGTTTGGCGCCGCGGTGCTCGGCGGCATCGGCAACATCCCCGGCGCCATGCTCGGCGGCTACGCGCTGGGCCTGGTGGAAAGCCTGGGGCCGGCGGCGTTCCTGGAGGGCCTGGGCGTCGACTCGCCCTATCAGCTTCGCGACGCGATTGCCTACACCATGCTCGTGATGGTGCTGATCTTCCGCCCCCGCGGCCTGCTGGGCGAGCGGCTGTCGGCGGCGAGGGCCTGACCGGATGGCGAGCGGCCTCGCAGACGCGCCGCGCGGAGGCGTTGCCCTCGGCGCGGTCCCCACGTTGGCCGGGCTGCGCGCCGCGGGCAGCGTCGCGCTGTCCATTGCCGCGTGCTGCGCCTTCACCGTGCTGGTCGGGCTGTTCGGCCAGTTCAGCAACAAGGCGCTGGTGGTGGGCGTGCTGGACATCGGGCATGCCCTGATGCTGGCCATCGCCCTCGGCGGCGGCGCGGCGCTGGCCCGGCGCGTCCCCACGGCGGCGACGGCCGCGGCGGCGGTCCTGGCGGGCGCGGTCGCCGGGGCGCTGCTGGTCGGCCTGGCCGCCGCCGCCGGCGCCGCCAACCTGCGCTGGATGCTGGTCTCGCTCACCCCGGTGACGCTCAACCGGATCGGCTTCGGCCTCCCCGGCCCGCAGGCGGCCCTCCTGCTGGCGGCGGCGGGGGCCGCTGCCGCCGGGCTGGGGGCGGCGCTCGTGCTGTGCGGCCCGCTGACCCGGCGCATGGTCGCGGGCGCGCTCGGCGGCGTGGTGGTGGCCGGGCTGCTGCGCGAGTTGATCCGCAGCGTCCTGGGCGGCATCGGCGGCGTCGAGGATTGGGCGTTCAGCTATGACGGCGTGCTGCCCGCGGGCGCCGCCGCCGCCGCGGCCATCGGCGCACTGATGGCGGCCCGCCCCGGCGCCGGGGCGTTTGCCCGCCTGCCTTCCCGGGCCAGGCTGGCGTTGCGGCTGCTGCTCCTGCTGGCGGTGCTGGCCCTGCCCGCGCTGACCAACGATTTCATCGCCCAGGTGATGATGCTGGTCTGCCTTTACACGCTGATGGGGCTGGGCCTGAACATCGAGCTGGGCCTGGCCGGGCTGGTTGATCTCGGCTTCGTCGCCTTCTTCGCCGTAGGCGCCTACACGGTGGCGCTGCTGACGGCGGACCCGGCGGGCGTGGGCGGGCACCTGCCGTTCTTCGCGGCCCTGCCCTTCGCGGTCCTGGCCGCGTCCACCGCCGGGTTCCTGTTCGGCCTGCCGGTGCTCAAGGTGCGCGGGGACTACCTCGCCATCGCGACGCTGGGCCTCGGCGAGATCATCCGCGTGCTGGTGCTGTCCGACATGCTCAAGCCGCTGCTGGGCGGGGCGCAGGGCATCGTCAACATCCCCAAGCCATCCTTGTTCGGCATCGTGCTCAGTTCGCCCACCCGGCTGTTCTACATGACCGCGGCCCTGACGGCGCTGGCCGGGTACATCGCCTGGCGGGTGCAGCACTCCGGGCTGGGCCGGCGGTGGCTCGCGGTGCGGGAAGACGAGGACGTGGCGCAGGCCTTGGGCATCGCGCTGGTCCGGGTCAAGCTGTCTGCCTACACCATGGGCGCCGCGTTCGCCGGGCTGGCGGGCGGCATCTTCGCCGGCATGGTCGGCTCGGCCTTTCCGCAGAGCTTCCAGCTTCTGGTGTCGGTCAACGTGCTGGCCATTCTGGTGGTGGGCGGCATCGGCAGCCTACCCGGCGTGCTGGTCGGCGCCGCCGCGCTGATCGGCGCGCCGGAGGTGCTGCGCGACCTCGGGGAGTACCGCTACCTGATCTACGGCCTGGTGATCATCGCGGTGGTCCGGCTGAAACCGGAGGGGTTGAGCCCCAAGGCCGTCGCGCATCGGGAAGTGGTGTGACCGGACTGCTGCTGTCCGCGCGGGGCGTCAGCAAGCGGTTCGGCGGCCTGCTGGCGATCAGCCAGGTGGACCTGTCGGTGCCCAAGGGCGCCATCCACAGCGTGATCGGCCCGAACGGCGCCGGCAAGACCACGCTGTTCAACTGCCTGACCTCCTTCGTGCAGCCCAGCGCGGGGGAGATCCGCCTGGACGGCGTGCGCATCGACGGCCTGCGTCCGGACGTGGTCGCCAAGCACGGCATCGCCCGCACCTACCAGAACATCCGGCTGTTCCCCGACCTGACGGCCATCGAGAACATCATGGTCGGCGTGGACGCCAAGCGGCCGGAGGCGCTGCTCGGCGCGCTGCTGGCCACGCCCTCGCACCGCCGCCAGGTCCGCGACACCGTGGCCCGGGCGCGTACGCTGCTGGGGGCGGTCGGCCTCGCCGGGCGCGGCGACCGCCTGGCCCGGCACCTGCCGTACGGCGACCAGCGCCGGCTGGAGATCGCCCGCGCCATGGCCATCGAGCCGGTGCTGCTGCTGCTCGACGAGCCGGCCGCCGGGATGAACCCGGTCGAAAGCCACGCCATGCTCGAACTGATCCGCGCGTTGCGCGACCAGCACGGGCTGACGATCCTGCTGATCGAGCACCAGATGCGCGTCGTCATGGGCATCTCCGAGCGCATCAGCGTGCTGGACCACGGCGCCTGCATCGCCGAGGGCACGCCGGCCGAGATCCGCGGCGATCCCACGGTGATCGCCGCCTACCTCGGGGCACGTGCGGCCCGGCACGGCATGGACGCGCTGGAAAGCCGCCCCGGGACACCCCCATGAGCGCGCTGGCCGCGCTCGACCTGCATGTCAGCTACGGCAACATCCGCGCGCTGCGGGGCGTGTCGCTGGCGGTGGCGGAGGGCACGATCTGCGCCGTGGTGGGCGCGAACGGCGCGGGCAAGACCACGGCGCTCAACGCCATCTGCGGCCTCCGCACCCTGAGCGCCGGGCGCGTGGTGCTGGCCGGGCGGGACGTGACGGACGTGCCGCCGCACGACCTGGTGCCGCTCGGCCTGGTGCAGGTGCCGGAAGGGCGGCGCGTGTTCGCCCGGCTCACGGTGCGGGAGAACCTGAGCATGGGCGCCTTCCGCCGGCGCTCCCCGCGCGCCGAGCTGGCGGCGGAACTGGACCGCGTGCTGGGCCTGTTCCCCCGGCTGCGGGAGCGCATGGCGCAACTGGCCGGCACGCTGTCGGGCGGAGAGCAGCAGATGCTGGCGATGGGCCGCGCCCTGATGTCCCGCCCGCGCACCCTGCTGATGGATGAGCCGAGCATGGGCCTGGCGCCGCAGGTGGTGGACCAGGTGTTCGACACGATCCTGGCCATCAACAAGCTCGGCGTGACGGTGCTGCTCGTGGAGCAGAACGCGCTCATGGCGCTGGAGATCGCGCAGATGGCGTATGTGCTGCAATCCGGCGAGGTGGTGCTTTCGGGGCCGGGACCCGAACTGCTCCATAGCGACGCGGTGCGCGAGGCCTACCTGGGCTGACGCGCCGGACGGCCTGTGCAGGGCCGCCCTAAACGCCTTCCAGCAAGCTGATCTTGAGGTCCCGGAAAGCACGGCGGAAGCGCGACGTGCGCTCGTCGTCGAGCATGGTTTCCAGCTTGTGCCCAAGCTCGCGCAATTCCCCCTCGCTCAAACGCCCCGCCTCCACGAACATGGACCGTTCCTCCGAGCCGGCGTGGTGCAGGAAGGCCGCGTGCAGGGCGCGCAGGTGCTCCTCGAACTCGGTCCCGCCAAGGGGGAACTTCACCGTGGCTGCCAGCAGGTCCGCCAGCACGCCGTGCTCGGCATAGGCGACATCGACATCCTCGCTGACCGGCTGCACGGCCGGGTAGAAGATCGCGTCCTCGATGGCCTCGTGGATGTCCAGCTCGGCGGCGAGGGTCCGCATCAGCTCGTGCCGCTGGGGCGTGTCGCCGGGCAGGGCCAGCGTGCGCCCGAACAGCCGGCGCAGCATCTCGTGGTGCTCGCCCAGGACCTCGGTTGCCGTCCTGTGCGGCGGCGCGCTGTCCCCACCCTCCCTCGGCCTGTTGGCCAGCGTGTCCGACGTGACGACGTGGTCGCCCGGCTCCTGCTCGCGCTTGACCTCCACCATGCCCTCGCGCACCCGCGCCACATAGCGCGGCTGCGGGCAGGTCGAAGGCCCGGACACCGGCTGGCCGGTCGTCAGGTCGTAACGGGAGCCGTGCCAAGGGCAGACCAGCGTGCCGTCCAGCACCCAGCCCTGGTCCAACGGTCCCCCGGCGTGCGAGCAGCGCGCGCCCATGGCGTGGACCCGCTCGCCCTGCTTGACCAGCACGATGCCGACTTCCTGCCGCGCGGCCTCGTCCCAAACGCCGACGCGGTGAGGCACCTTGTCGCGCAATTCGGAGAACGGCAGGGCCGGCTTGAACTCCCGCGGCTCGGGGCTGCGGTCCGCATGGTCCACGGCCGCCCGGCGCCGATACACGAGGTGGCCGCCCAGGTAGCCGCCGACGCCCATGAGCGCAAACGCTGTGCCGCTCGCCCACCGCCCGGCGGCGACCCGCCCGCGGCCGCGCAGCGCGACCGAAAGGAGGTTGAGGCCCAGCGCCGCCGTATTGACGGTCCCGTGCACCAATCCGACCCGGCGGTCCCGGCCGTTCAGGTGCTGCCAATCGGCGACGCCGGTGGCGATGGCAACGGCGGCGCCGGCGGCCCCCACCTTGAGCGCGAGGTCGGCGGCCCGCGACGCGCCGCGGTCCCGCAGCAGGCCCACCGCGGCCAGCAGGTCCAGCCCGAAAGCCAGGGTCCACGTCCCGATCGGGATGGCCACGGCGATGGGATGGACGGGGTGGCCGTAGGGGCGGCCGTGCAGCGCGTTCGCCAGCCCCTTGCTCGGCCGGCCCACGACCTGCCCGGTGCGGGAAATGGCCCTGCCGAGCATGTGGCCGGGCTTGTCCAGGCTTTCGGCCGCCTCGATCCGGCCGATTGCCGCGTCAACCAACTTGCCCATGCTGCCGTCCCCCCGCGATCCCTTCGCGACGTGGGGTGTGTCGGGCACTTTGCGATCTTCAAAAAAAAGAGACGGGCCGGGTGTCCACGTCATCCATGTCCGTCATCCCACCTGGAGGGTCCGCCGCCTGTCCGGCGCTGACATGGGGAGTTGGAGGCGGCGCCAGGGTGGGAGCCGCCTGCCTGGACAACAGCCCGGGGCGCGGCGGCTGGCGCCCTCACGGCCGCCACGTCCCGCCGCCGGCGCCGGACAGCTCGCGGTCGAGGAAAAAGGCGGCCGAGATGAGGGCCAAGTGGGTCAGCGCCTGCGGCGTGTTGCCGAGCTGCTCGCCGGACAGGCCGATCTCCTCCGAGAACAGGCCGAGGTGGTTGGCGTGGCCCAGCATCCGCTCGAACATCAGCCGCGCTTCCGCGAGCCTTCCTGCGCGGGCCAGGCACTCGGCATACCAGAACGAGCAAGCGGTGAAGGCGCCTTCCTGCCCGTCCAGCCCGTCGTCCACCCGGTAGCGGAACACCAGCGCGTCCTCCGCCAGCTCGCGCCCGATGGCGTCCAGCGTGGCCAGCCAGCGCGGGTCGGTGGCCGACACGAAGCGCACCAGCGGCAGCAGCAGCATGGCGCCGTCCAGGTGCGTGGCGCCGCGGGCCGCGACGAAGTGGCCGCGGTCCCCGTCCCAGAACTCGTTCCACACGCTGCCGTGGATCTCGTCCCGCGCCGCGTGCCAGCGCACGAGCGGGGCGGGCAAGGAGCGCTTCTGCGCCAGGCGCATCGCCCGGTCCACCGCCACCCAGCACATCACGCGGCTGTGCAGCCAGTGCCGGGCCGGGCCGCGCACTTCCCAGATGCCCTGGTCCGGCTCCCGCCAGTGCCCGCACACGTAGTCCACGGTGCGGACCACGTGCCGCCAGCCCTCGCTGCTGATCGCCTCGCCATACTTGTTGGCGAGGTAGACGGCGTCCAGCAGCTCGCCGTAGATGTCGAGCTGGACCTGGCGGTAGGCGGCGTTGCCGATCCGCACGGGCGCCGCCCCCTCGTAGCCGCGCAGGTGCGGCAACTCGGTCTCGTCCAGGCGCTCGCGCCCGTCCACGCCGTACATGATCTGCATGGACCCGTCGCCGCAGCCCTTGGCGCGCGCGCCCACCCAGCGCATGAAGGCGTTGGCCTCGCCTGCGTAGCCCAGCCGCATGAAGGCATAGACCGTGAAGGACGCATCCCTGGTCCAGGTCGCCCGGTAGTCCCAGTTCCGCCCGCCGCCCGGCGCCTCCGGCAGGCCAAAGGTCGCGGCCGCCACGACCGACCCGTGCCGGCGCGAGGTCAGCAGCTTGAGCGCCAGCGCCGAGCGCGTCACGGCCTCGCGCCAGCGCCCCTTGTAGCTGGACTGCGCGGCCCAGCCGTGCCAATGGGCGATGCAGGCCCGGAGCAACGCCTCCGGGTCGGGCTGGCTCGGCGTTTCCGCGGCGTCCAGCAGCACGAACTCGGCGCATTCCCCCGCCCGCAACGTGAAGTCGGCCACCGCCGCGCCGCCGCCGGGACCGGTTTCGGCATCCAGGGGCAGCGATCCCCACAGCCGCAGCGCCGGGCCGTCGTCGCCGCCGAACACCACGCCGCCCTCCGCGGCTTCCGCGCGGGTCCGGCCTCGCGCGTAGTCCAGGCGCGGGGCGCAGCGCAGGGCGAAGCGCACCGTGCCCCGCGCCGCGCGCACCCGGCGCACCAGGCGCGGCGTGCCGTCCGGCTCGGGGAAGGGCATGAAGTCCGTGATCTCGCCCACGCCGCCCGGCGCCGAGAAGCGGGTCAGCAGCACGTTGGTGTCGGGCAGGTACATCTGCTGCCGCCGCGAGCCGTCGAGCGCGGGCGCGATGCTCCACGCGCCGCCCCGCTCCGGGTCGAGCAGCGCCGCGAACACGGAAGGTCCGTCGAAGCCGGGCCAGCACAGGAAGTCCACCGTGCCGTCGTCGGCCACCAGCGCCGCCGTGCCCTGGTCGCCGACCACGCCGTGCGCCTCGATAGGACGGGGAGCGGGGGGGCGGGGGGCGGGAAGGCGGGGGGTGGCCGGCACCCTGGCCTTCCCCTGCGTGCGGCTCAAACCCTCGGGCATCAGGCTGCGCCCCGGTTCGTGGCGGCCGTGTCCTGGTGCATGGTGGTCCTTACTCTGTGCCGAGCGGCATTTGGTCATGGGCCGCCGGATTGCAGCGGCGCGTGCTTTCGGGGTGCTGCCGCCTCCGGTCACGACGCCGCGGCGGGACGTTTCAGCATCAGCGCCTGGCGGCGGCACACCGCGACGACCTCGCCGCGCTGGTTCGTGGCGGTGTGCTCGAACTCGACGATGCCGGCGTTGGGGCGGGACTTGCTGTCCCGGGCCGCCAGCACGACGGTGCGCACGCCCAGGGTGTCGCCGTGGAACACCGGCTTCGGAAACCGCACGTCGGTCATGCCGAGGTTGGCGAGCGTGGTGCCCAGCGTGGTGTCGTTGACCGACATCCCGATCATCAGGCCCAGGGTGAACAGGCTGTTGACGATGACCTGGCCGAACTCGGTCCCGGCAGCGTAATGGGCATCGAGGTGCAGCTGGGCCGGGTTCATGGTCATGGAGGAGAACAGGACGTTGTCGGTTTCGGTGACGGTGCGGCGCCACGGGTGGTCGAAGGCCGTGCCGGCCGTCAGCTCCTCGAAGAACAGGCCTGCCATCTGTGCGCCTCCGTCCGGTTCGGTCTCGATCAGCAGGCCGCCGTTCCTCACGGCGGCGTCGTGGGCGGTCGGCGTGCAGGGCAGGCCGTGGATGAACCCCCTTATGGTTCAGCCCAGCCCTCGCGGCGCAGCAGCACGTGCAGGCGCCGGCGTCCGGAGCGCGCCCGCGCCGCGGAATCCCGGAAACGCAACCGGGGCGTCAGCCCATGGCCGGGCGGAACAAGCTGCTCCCCGTCGCGCTGCCGTCCATCGCTCGCCCTCCTGGCACGGGGCATTCATAACGCACCACGACGCCCGGTGGCAAAAGCAGCCGCCGCGGCCCGGGCGACGGTGTCTGCCCGTCATTTGGGCATGGGCAGCGCACATCCCATGCCATGGGCGCCGCCGCCGTGCGGACGCACCCATGACGGCTGGCGGCGCGGCGGCCTGCGGGTCCGCGCCAAAACGGCACGGAGATTGCACTGACATTCCGCAGACCGCCGCAGCCCCGTAAGGCGGCTTCTCGTCCCCACCATGCCAGGAATGTCCAGCATGACGACGCCTCAGACCCTGGCCCGCCAGGCCTTGACCCGCCGCGCCGCGCTGTCCGCCGCCGCCGCAAGCCTCGCGCGTCCGGCCCGCGCCGCGCCCACCAAGATCACCTTCCTGACAAGCTGGTTCGCGCAGGCCGAGCACGGCGGGTTCTACCAGGCCAAGGCCACCGGCCTCTATGACCAGGCCGGCCTCGACGTCGCCATCCGGATGGGTGGCCCGCAGGTGAACGGGATGCAGCTGCTGACCGGCGGCGCGGCCGAGATCGTCATGGGCTACGACATCCAGGTGCTGAAAGGCATCGAGAACGGCCTGCCCGTCACCACGGTCGGCACGACGTTCCAGTTCGACCCGCAAGGCATCATGACGCACGACGACATCCCGTCGATCGCGGCGCTGAAGGGGCGCAGGATCCTGATCGCCGCGTCGTCGCATTCCACGTTCTGGCCGTGGCTCAAGCAGCGGTTCGGCTTCACGGACGACATGGCGGGCGTGGACACGTTCAACTTGCAGCCGTTCCTGGCGGACCCGGCCACCGCCATGCAGGGCTACCCGTCGTCCGAGCCGTTCGAGGCCGCCGCCGCCGGCGCCCGGGTCAACTTCTTCCCCTTGGCCGACGAGGGCTACCCGCCCTACGGCAGCACCATGGTCGCCACCACCGGCTTCGTCGCCAAGAACCCGGACGCCGTCGCGGCCTTCGTGCGGGCGTCGCTGGAAGGCTGGCGGGACTACCTGCGCAACCCGGCCCCCGCCAACGCGCTGATCCAGGCCGACAACCCCAAGATGACCGCCGACCGCATCGCCTTTGCCATCCAGAAGATGAAGGACATGCGCATCCTCGACCGCGGCGAGGCCGCCGCCCATGGCATCGGCACCATGACCGAGGCGCGATGGCAGCAGACCCGGGACTTCCTGGTGCAGGCCAACCTGCTGAAGCCCGGCACGGACTGGCGCCGGGCGTTCACCACCCGCTTCACCGACAACCTGAACATCACCGTCTGACGATGCTCGCCCGCGCGTCCGATGTGCTGGCCGCCCCCGCGGCGTCCCCGGCGGCGCCCGTGGTGGAGGTGCTGTCGGCGGACAAGGTGTTCGCCAACGGCACGCGCGGCCTGGCGCCGATCCAGCTCAGCGTCATGCCGGGCGAGTTCACCAGCCTGATCGGCCCGTCCGGCTGCGGCAAGTCCACCCTGCTCAAGCTGATCGCCAACCTGATCGAGCCGAGCGACGGGCGGCTGCAATGGTGGCGCGGCAGGTTCGAGGCGGTGGGCGCCCCGGGCCGCCGCCTCGCCTTCGTGTTCCAGGACCCGACGCTGATGCCCTGGTCCCGGGTGGAGGCCAATGTCCGCCTGCCGCTGGACCTGGCCGGCGTGCCTCGGCGCGAGGCCGCCGAGCGGACCGCGGCGGCGCTGGCCCAGGTGGACCTGCAGCCGGCCGCGCGGCGCTTCCCCCGGCAGCTTTCGGGCGGGCAGCGCATGCGCGTGTCCATCGCCCGCGCCCTGGTGACGGAGCCGGACCTGCTGCTGATGGACGAGCCGTTCGGCGCGCTCGACGAGTTCACCCGCAACAAGCTGGACGAGGACCTGGTGCGCCTGTCGCACGGGCGGCGCCTGACCAACGTGTTCGTCACCCACTCGATCTACGAGGCCGTCTTCCTGTCCACCCGCGTGGTCGTCATGGCGGCCAACCCCGGGCGCGTGTTCGGCGAGTTCCCCATCGACGAGCCGTTCCCGCGCGATGCGGCGTTCCGCGCCTCCACCCGCTTCGCGCTGCTGTGCCGGGGCCTTTCGGCGCTGCTGGCCGACGCTTCCATCGCGAGCCGCCCGGCATGATCCGGCCGCTGGTCCGGCACCCCTGGTTCGGCCGGGTGGCGGCGCCGCTCGGGGTGGGCGTGCTGGTCCTGGCGGCGTGGGAAGGGGCCTGCGCGCATTGGGAGGTGCCGAAGTACCTGTTCCCCGCGCCGTCCGACATCGCCGCAGCCTTCGGCGCGGACTGGCCGGTGCTGCTGCATGGGCTGTGGAGCACGCTGCGGGTGACGCTGCTGGCGTTCGCGGCCTCGGTCGTGCTGGGCACGCTGGTCGCGTTCCTGTTCGTGCAGAGCCGGCTGCTGGAACTGAGCCTGCTGCCCTACGCGGTGCTGCTGCAGGTCACGCCGATCGTCGCGGTGGCGCCGCTCATCATCATCCTGGTCAAGAACACCGCGGCGGCGCTGACCCTGTGCGCGACGGTGATCGCCATCTTCCCCATCATCTGCAACACCACGGTCGGCCTGCGCAGCGTCGATCCGGGGCTGGCGGCGTATTTCCGCATGAACAAGGCCGGGCGCCTGGCGACGCTGTGGCGGCTGCGCATCCCTGGCGCGCTGCCGTTCTTCCTGGCGGGCTTGCGCATCTCGTCCGGCCTGGCGCTGGTGGGCGCCGTGGTGGCCGAGTTCGTGGCCGGCACCGGCGGCAGCAGCGCCGGGCTGGCCTACGAGATCCTGCAATCGAGCTTCCAGCTCGACATCCCGCGCATGTTCGCGGCGCTGATGCTGATCACCGCCACGGGCGTCGTGCTGTTCGGCCTGATGGTCTGGCTGGAGCGGCTGCTGCTGGGCCGCTGGCACGACGCCACGATGGCGGCCGAACGATGAACCGGAGGAGGACCCCATGCTGACCACCCAGCAGAGAACGCTGCGCAAGTTCTGGTACGCCACCGTGCGCCTGGACGCGCTGCAGTCCGGCCCGCTGCCGTTCCGCCTGATGGGCGAGGACATCGTGCTGTTCCTGGGGCCGGACGGGCAGCCGGCGGCGTTGGCGGACCGGTGCTGCCACCGCACCGCGAAGCTGTCGAAGGGCTGGATCGATGATGGCAACATCGTTTGCGGCTACCACGGCTGGACCTATGACCGGACCGGCGCGCTGGTGCGCATCCCGCAGTTCGACGCGGAGACCGTGCTGCCGAAGCACCGGGTGCCGCCGTTCCACTGCGTGGCGCGCTACGGCTATGCGTGGGTGGCGCTGGACGAGCCGCTGCAACCGATCCCCGACGTGCCGGAGGACGCCGACCCCGCCTACCGCCGCATCTTCCAGTTCTACGACCAATGGCAGACCGCGCCGCTGCGGCTGATGGAGAACTCCTTCGACAACGCGCATTTCTCGTTCGTCCACAAGGCGACGTTCGGCATGGTCAACGCGCCGAAGCCGAAGAAATACGAGATCGAGGAAACCGAGTACGGCTTCCAGGCCACCACCGTCATCGACATCCTCAACCCGCCCGTGGCGCACCAGGTCACCGGCAGCATGGAGGATCTGACGGAGCGGCGGATGCGCAACCATTGGTACCTGCCGTTCTGCCGCCGGCTGGACATGGAATACCCCAGCGGCATCCGCCACATCATCATCAACTGCGCCACGCCGATCGACGACAACCGCATCCAGCTGGTGCAGCTGCTGTACCGCAACGACACCGAAGCGGACTGCCCGGCCGAAAAGCTGGTGGAATGGGACCGCGCCATCATCACCGAGGACCGGGAGGTGCTGGAATCCACCAGCCCCGACGCCATCCTGGACGTGAGCCGCCGGGTCGAGCAGCACATGCCGTCCGACCGCCCCGGCATGATCATGCGCCGCCGCCTGCTGGAGCTGCTGCGCGAGCACGGCGAGGATGAGGTGACCCGTGCCTATGCCTGACCCCTTCCTCGCCGTGCCGGCGTCGCCCCGGCTGCTGCTCCGCCGCGCCCGCGTGCCGCGCTGCCTGCTGGATGCGCCAGCCGGCGCGGCCGAGCTTGTCGAGTGCGACATCCGCATCGCCGACGGCGTGATCACGGAGGTCGGCCCGGCGCTGGCGCCAATCGGCCCGGCGGCCGATCTCGCCGGCGGGATCGTGTTCCCCGGCTTCGTGGACATGCACACCCACATCGACAAGGGCCACATCTGGCCGCGCGCCTCCAACCCGGACGGCACCCACGGCGCGGCGCTGGCCGCGGTGAAGGCGGACCGGGAAGCGAACTGGAGTGCCGAGGACGTGGCGGCCCGGGCCGGGTTCAGCCTGCGCTGCGCCTATGCCCACGGCACGGTGGCGCTCCGCACCCACCTGGACAGCCTGGGCGAGCAGCTCGACATCTCCTGGCCGGTGTTCAAGGCGCTGCGGGCCGAGTGGGCCGGGCGCATCACGCTGCAAGCCGCGGCCATCGTGCCGCTCGCGGCCTACGGCACCCCGTTCTGCGAGCGGCTGGCGGACGTGGTGGCGGAGGCGGGCGGCCTGCTCGGCGGGTCCGGCGCGCTGGAGCCGGACGCGGCGGCTTTCATCCGCCGCATCTTCGACCTGGCGGTTGACCGGAACCTCGACATCGACCTGCACGTGGACGAGACCGGGAACCCGGCCGCCCACACCCTGCGCCTGATCGCGCAGGAGGCCATCCGCCGCCGCTACGCCGGGCGCGTCACCTGCGGGCATTGCTGCAGCCTGGCGGCGCAGGACCCGGCGGAGGCGCGGGAGACGGTCGCGCTGGTGGCCGACGCCGGGCTTTCGGTGGTCAGCCTGCCGATGGTGAACCTGTACCTGCAAGGCCGCCGCGCCTCGGAAACGCCGACGTGGCGCGGCGTGACGCTGCTGCACGAGCTGCGCGCCGCCGGGGTGCGCGTGGCCGTCGCCAGCGACAACACGCGGGACCCGTTCCACGGCTTCGGCGACCTGGACATGGCCGAGGTGTTCCGGGAGGCCGTCCGCATCGGCCACCTCGACCTGCCGGTCGGCGACTGGCCGGCCGCGGTCACGTCGCTGCCGGCGGCGGTCATGGGGGTGGCGTCGGGGCGGGTGCGGGCAGGGGAGGCGGCCGACCTCGTGCTGTTCTCCGCCCGCGCCTACAGCGAGCTGCTGTCCCGCCCGCAGGCCGACCGGATCGTGCTGCGGGCGGGACGGGCCATCGACGCCGCGGCGCCGTCCTACCGCGAGCTGGACCCGTTGTTTTCCAAAAGGGCGTAGGCTTGGCCTTCAGGCTGACCGCTGCCACCACAGGCTCATGGCCAGTCCAGCCGGACGGCGATCAGGCCAAGTCCCAGGCTCCTGCCCTCGACGGCGCCATCCTTGTCCTGCGGCCGCGCTGGGTCCTGGGCGACGAACGCCACCTCGACCGGGTCGCGGGCCTCGCCAGGGGACGGCAGCAGCACCTGGTACTCGGCCGGCGTCGCCGACACGGTCCAAGTCGCGGCGAGGCGGCCGTTGGCGATCACGGCCACCCGCTGCGCCTGTGCCGGCGGATGCGGGCTGGCGAGCGCCCAGGCTGTCAGCTTGAGCTTTCCCTCGCCGCCTTGAGGCAAGAACCGCAGCGTCGCGCGAGGTCCGCCCCAGCGTCCCCAGGCCTCAGGCGCATACCAGCCGGTTTGAAGCAGTTCGTTGCCCGCTTCGTTGGGGCGCAGCGACAGCAAGCCCCCGGTCGGCATGAGGCGGACCGGCTGGTAGCGTGACAGGTCCTCGTACCAGCGCCGGGTCCGCAGGTCCAAGCCGCAGAGGCCGTCCACCCCATGCGCCTGCGCATAGGCGCTCATATGGCCCAGATAGCTTGGGCTGCTTGGGTCGGCGGCGTTCCAGTCCGGGGGATTGAAGCTTGATATCCCGTTGATCGTGGGCAGGTCGGCGACCTCGGCGATGAGCATGGCGTTGGCGTTGGCGCTCAAGGTTTGAAGGGCTTTGATCGCCTCGGGATCATCGGACCGTGCCGACAGCACGGTGAAAGCCCGGCAGCGCGCCGGGGCCGGCAGGACCGCATGGAGGCGCCGCAACTCGCCCAGGCGGTCGAGACGCGCCACGTCCGGGCCGCTGCTCAGCTGCTCGGCGACCAGCAGCGCCGCCAGGACGGCAGCAGCGACGGGCTTCGTGCCGCTCCAGTCCTGCAGCCAAAGCAGCACGACGCACAGCACGGGGCCGGCCGCCAGCATGATCCAAGCGCGGGCCACGACACGGATCGCCTTGCCGCCTGGGATCGCTTGGTAAACAAGCCACCAGCCTGACACGCCGCCCACGTGGAGGGTGAGGGCATACACGGCGCCGGTGGTGACAAGCACTGGGGCGACAAGCGCTGGGGCGACAAGCACTGGGGCGACAAGCACTGGGGCGGCGAGCGCGGGCCTCATGGCCCGGCGGCGCCGCCAGGACCAGGCAGCGGCCAGGAAGCAGGCCAGGTGGACCGGGGGCCAGCCGACGACCCGCTCGGCGGAGGTCGCGGCGCCGGCTGGAGCGAAGAAGCGGTCGGACCAGCCGAACAGCAGGTTCCCTGGCCCGACCCGGAGCGTGTCGCCGAGGCTGGGCAAGTAAGGGCGGAGGGCCGCGAAGCTGTGCATCCCGCTCTCGCTCGCCTTGGGCAGGTACAAGCTCAGGAAAGGCGCAACCGCGGCCGCGAACACCAGGGCGATGGCGGAAACGGCCAGCCAT
Source organism: uncultured Acetobacteraceae bacterium (assembly GCA_964236415.1). Classification (GTDB taxonomy): domain Bacteria; phylum Pseudomonadota; class Alphaproteobacteria; order Acetobacterales; family Acetobacteraceae; genus CAHJXG01. The sequence goes on from CAXSEX010000013.1 coordinate 21,892, forward strand.
TCGCGCCGCAGCACGGCCAATAGGCGCCGCCGCACCTCGGGACGCATCGCCAGGACGGCCAGCAGCAGCGCCGCGGCGTAGAAGCCCAGCAGCCACGCCATGTAGAAGGCGGTCATCAACCAGGCCGACGCCAGAAGGGCGAGCGCCGCACCCCAGCCGAACGCGGTCCGCGCCGCCCCTGCCTCCAGCGCCTGCATGGTGCGCACGGCCAGCAGCGCGGCCCCCGGCGCCAGCGCCACGCTGAGGATCTGGGCATGGGCGGATTGCTGGTAGGTGTTGATGTTCAAGGTGAACAGGGCCGCGCCGAGCATGGCCCAGGGGAAGGACAGGTGCAGCACGCGGCTCGCGAAGCGGTAGGCGGTCGCGAACCCCAGGACCCGCAGCAGCGCGTTGACCATTTCCGCCGAGGCGAACGGGTCCAGGCCCACGGCACGCAAGCCAGCATAGCCCAGGCCATACAGGAAGTATCCATCGTTGTAGGCCAGCGTGCCGCGATAAGGGTAGAAGTAGTTCGTCGTGTCCCAGGCGGCGTTGCCGCGCAGGACATTGAACCAGTGCTCAAGGATGCTGACCTGGATCAGCCCGTCGAGGCGGTCACCGGTCAAAAGGCCGAAGCCGGTCAGGAGCTGCGTGCTGAACACTGCGCCAAGCGAGAGCGCCAGCGCCAAGCCAAGCAAGGCGGAGCGGCGCCCGGTCGATGCACCGCCGTGCGACGGGGGGTTCAAAGTGCCGCTCCTTGCAATCCCATCCCGAGACGGACCCTCAGGCCGCCAGCGCCTGGGCGCTCACCAGCCGGGCATACAGCCCGTCACGCGCCAGGAGTTCGGCGTGCGACCCCTGCTCCACTGCGGCGCCGTCGGCCATGGCCACCACCAGGTCGGCGTCGCGCACGGTGGACAGGCGGTGCGCGACCACGATGGTGGTGCGCCCGGCGCGCAGCCGGGCCAGCGCCTCCTGCACCGCAACCTCGCTTTCCGCATCGAGCGCGCTCGTCGCCTCGTCCAGCAGCAGGATGCGCGGGTTGCGCAGCAGGGCGCGGGCCAAGGCAACGCGCTGGCGCTGGCCGCCGGACAGCCGGCCGCCGCCGAAGCCGACGCGGGTGGCGAACCCCTGCGGATGCGCGTCCACGAACCCGGCGGCGGCGGCGTAGG
>CAXSEX010000014.1:0-6841 GCA_964236415.1 uncultured Acetobacteraceae bacterium
CCGCCGTGTCCGGCCCACCCTAAGAACAGGCGGCTGAGGGGGAAATGGCGATGGACGAGGACTTCCGGAAGGCGGCGCTGGACTACCATCGGCTGCCACGCCCCGGCAAACTGGCCATCGAAGCGACCAAGCGCATGGCGACGCAGCGCGACCTGGCGCTCGCCTACTCGCCCGGCGTCGCGGCGGCGTGCGAGGCCATCGCCGCCGATCCCGACGCGGCCCGGGACTTCACGGCGCGCGGCAACCTGGTCGCGGTGATCTCCAACGGCACGGCGGTCTTGGGCCTCGGCAACATCGGCGCGCTCGCGGGCAAGCCGGTGATGGAGGGCAAGGCCGTCCTGTTCAAGAAGTTCGCCGGCATCGACGTGTTCGACATCGAGGTGGACGCCGCCGACCCCGACCTGTTCGTGAACGTGGTGGCCGCCCTGGAGCCGACCTTCGGCGCCGTCAACCTGGAAGACATCAAGGCGCCCGAGTGCTTCGAGATCGAGCGCCGGCTGCGCGCCCGCATGGGCATCCCGGTGTTCCACGACGACCAGCACGGCACGGCCATCATCGTCGCCGCCGCCGTGCGCAACGGCCTGCTGCTGCAAGGCAAGCGGCTGGAGGAGGTGCGGCTGGTCACCAGCGGCGCCGGGGCGGCGGCGCTGGCCTGCGTGGACCTTTTGGTCGCGATGGGCCTGCCGCCCGGCAACGTGACTCTGACGGACGTGAAGGGCGTGGTGCACGCGGGCCGCGACCGCGACATGCCGCCCAACATGGCGCGCTACGCCTGGCCGACCGACGCGCGCCGCCTGCCAGACGCGCTGCCCGGCGCCGACGTGTTCCTGGGCCTGTCCGCGCCCAACGTGCTGAAGCCCGAATGGCTGCCGCTCCTGGCCGACAAGCCGCTGATCCTGGCGCTCGCCAACCCCGACCCGGAGATCATGCCCGAGCTGGTGCGCGCCGCCCGGCCGGACGCCATCGTCGCCACCGGGCGCAGCGACTTCCCGAACCAGGTCAACAACGTGCTGTGCTTCCCGTTCATCTTCCGCGGCGCGCTGGACGTGGGGGCGAGCACGATCAACGAGGCGATGAAGGTCGCCTGCGTCGAGGCCATCGCCTCGCTCGCCCGGGTGGAAGCGAGCGAGGTGGTGGCAGCCGCCTATGGCGGCGCCGCCCCGGTGTTCGGACCCGATTACATCATCCCCAAGCCGTTCGACCCGCGCCTGATCCTGCAGATCGCCCCGGCCGTCGCCGCCGCCGCGATGGACAGCGGCGTGGCCCGCCGCCCCATCGAAGACTTCGCCGCCTACCGCCGCGAACTGGAAAAGTTCGTGTTCCGCTCCGGCCAGTTCATGCGCCCGGTGTTCGAGGCCGCGCGCCAGGCGCCGCAGCGCATCGTCTATGCCGAGGGCGAGGACGAGCGGGTGCTGCGCGCCGTGCAGACGCTGGTGGACGACGGCATCGCGCAACCGATCCTGCTCGGCCGCCGCAAGGTGATCGCCGCCCGGGTGCGCGACATGGGGCTGCGCATGACGCTGGACGACGCCGTGCGCGTGCTCGACCCGGCGGAGGACCGGGCGGTGTTCGACCCGCTGGTCGAAGCCTACCAGCATATGGTGGGGCGGCGCGGCATCCCGCCGGACGCAGCGTCCCGGCGGCTCGACCGGCGGCCCACGGTCGCGGCGGCGATGCTGCTGCAGGCCGGGCAGGCGGACGCGGCGATCTGCGGCGGCACCGGCGACTGGTGGCGGCACATCCAGTACCTGCTGCCCATCGTGCCGCGGCGGCCGGAAGTGTCCCGCGTGTTCGCGCTGTCCTGCCTGATCCTGCAAAGCGGGGCGCTGTTCCTGTGCGACACCCACATGAACCTCGACCCCACGGCGGCGCAGGTCGCTGAGATGACGCTGCTGGCCGCCGACGCGGTGCGGTCGTTCGGCGTGGTGCCCAAGGCGGCGCTGCTGTCGCATTCGAGCTTCGGCTCCAGCAACTCCGACACCGCCCGCAAGATGCGGCACGCGCTGGCGCTGATCCGCGAGCAGGCGCCGGAGCTTGAGGTGGACGGGGAGATGCACGCGGACGCCGCGCTGATCGAGAGCCTGCGCGACCGGGCAGTGCCGGACAGCCGGCTGTCCGGCATCGCGAACCTGCTGGTGATGCCGGGGCTGGATGCGGGGAACATCGGCGTCACCCTGCTCAAGGCCGCCGCCGACGCCCTGCCGGTCGGGCCGCTGCTGCTCGGCATGTCGCGCCCGGTGAACGTCCTGGTGCCCACGGTGACGGCGCGCGGCATCGTGAACGTGAGCGCGGTGGTGGCGATGGATGCAGCCAGGCGTGCATCCGTGGATGCAGCAAAACGCGCGTCTGGGGACGCGGCGGGGCACGGCGCCGGGTGACGCGGTGATCCTGCTTGGCCTGGGCCTCGGCGTGCTCGGGTTGCTGCTGTGGGCGGCGAACGCCTTTTCCCGCGCCAGCATCGCCTCGCTCAAGGCGCTGCTGGCCTGGGTGGTGGCGCTGGGCGGTCTGGCGCTGGGCACGATGCTGCTGCTGACCGGGCGGGGCGCGTCGGCGGTCGCGGCGGGAGTGTTCCTCGGCCCGCTCGCCTGGAGCTGGTGGCAGGAAGCGCGAGGCAAGCCGCGCGGGCAGCCGCCGGGCCAGGTCCGGCGGGGCAAGATGGACCGGGCCGAGGCGCTCGCCGTGCTGGGCCTGGCCGAGCCGGTGTCGGATGCGGATGTGCGCGCGGCCTGGGTGCAGCTGATGCGGGTGGCGCATCCGGACGGCGGCGGCTCGCACGGGCTGGCGGCGCGGGTGAACCAGGCGCGGGACGTGCTTCTCAAGGGGCGCTGATCTGGAGCGTGGATTGGGGGGCGTAGATCGGGGGCGCGCTGAATTGTTGATTTTCGACAATAAGCCCGCCTTGCCGCCCCGGATCGGCCATGCCACCGTTCCCATTGGGGGGAAAATCGTCTAGTCGCGGCGCAATCACAACCATAACGGAACCAAACCACGTCATGAAAAAGCTGCGCAAGGCCGTACTGCCGGTTGCCGGCCTCGGCACCCGTTTCCTGCCGGCGACCAAGGCCATGGCCAAGGAGATGCTGCCGGTTGTGGACAAGCCGCTGATCCAGTATGCGATCGAGGAAGCGCGGGCGGCGGGGATCGAGCAGTTCTGCCTGGTCAGCGGGCGCGGCAAGACCGCGCTGATCGATCACTTCGACGTGGCCTACGAGCTGGAAGCGACGCTGCGGGAGCGCGGCAAGACCGACATGCTCGCCATGCTGGACGCGATGAAGGTGCAGCCAGGCTCCATCACGACCGTGCGCCAGCAGGTGCCGCTGGGCTTGGGCCACGCCATCTGGTGCGCCCGGGCATTCATCGGCGACGACCCCTTCGCCATCCTGCTGCCGGACGACCTGGTGCTCAGCGACGCGCCCTGCCTGAAGCAGTTGGCCGACGCCTACGCGCAGACCGGCGGCAACGTGGTCGCCGTGGCGGAGGTGCCGCCGGACCAGACCAACAAGTACGGCATCCTGAAGGTCGGCCAGGACGACGGACGCATGGTGGAGGTGCTCGGCCTCGTGGAGAAGCCGAAGCCGGCCGATGCGCCGAGCAACCTTTCGGTGATCGGCCGCTACGTGCTGCTGCCGGAGGTGATCGGCCACCTGTCGCAGATGGAGCGCGGCGCCGGCAACGAGGTGCAGCTGACCGACGCCATGGCCAAGATGATTGGCAACACCCCGTTCCACGGGCTGCGCTACGAGGGGCGGCGGTTCGACTGCGGCGACAAGATCGGCTTCCTTGAGGCGCAGATCGCCTTCGCGCTGAAGCGGCCTGAACTGGCCGCTGAGGTGCGGGAGTTCATGAAGCGCTACCAGGAGGGGGTGTGATGGCGTTCCAGCACGGTTTCGACCCGACCAGCCTGCGCGAGTACGACATCCGCGGCGTGGTCGGCCGCACGCTCCACCCGGCGGATGCCTTCGCCATCGGCCGCTGCTTCGGAAGCCGGGTGGCGCGCGCGGGCGGCCAGCGGGTCGCGGTCGGCTATGACGGCCGGCTGTCCTCGCCCGAACTGGCGGCCTCCCTGGTGGACGGGCTGAAGGCGAGCGGCATGGAAGTGCTGCGGGTGGGCCGCGGGCCGACGCCCCTGCTTTATTTCGCGGCGACCACGCTCGGAACGGACGGCGCGGTGATGGTGACCGGCAGCCACAACCCGCCGGACTACAACGGCTTCAAGATGATGCTGGGCAAGCGCGCCTTCTTCGGCGCGGACATCCAGAAGCTCGGCCAGATGGCGGCGGCGGGCGACGTGGTGGAGGAGGCGCCCGGCAGCGACCGCCCCGTGGACGTGGCGGACGACTACGTGGCGCGGCTGGTCAAGGACTGGGACGGCGGCGACCGCAAGCTCAAGGTCGTGTGGGACAACGCGAACGGCGCCGCGGGCGAGGTGCTGACCCGGCTGCTGGAGGTGCTGCCGGGCGAGCACACCGTGCTCAACCCGGAGATCGACGGGCGCTTCCCCGCGCACCACCCGGACCCCACCATCGCCCGCAACCAGGAGCAGCTGATCGCCGCGGTGCGGGAGCGGGGGGCGGACCTCGGCATCGGCTTCGACGGCGACGCGGACCGGCTGGGCGTGGTGGACGGCGGCGGCGGCATCCTGGTGGGCGACCAGCTCATGGTCGTGCTGGCCCGCGACGTGCTGCGCACCCACCCCGGCGCCACCATCATCGCCGACGTGAAGGCGAGCCAGGTGCTGTATGACGAAATCGCCCGTGCCGGCGGCCAGCCGTTGATGTTCAAGACTGGGCACAGCCTGATCAAGGCGAAGATGGCCGAGACCGGGGCGCCGTTCGCCGGGGAGATGTCGGGCCACATCTTCTACGCCGACCGCTGGTACGGCTTCGACGACGCGCTGTATGTCGCTGTGCGCCTGCTCGGCATCGTGGCGCGCATGGACACCACGCTGGAAGCGGTGCGCAAGGCGCTGCCCCAGGTGGTCAACACGCCGGAACTGCGCTTCGACTGCGACGACACCCGCAAGTTCGAAGTGGTGCAGGAGGTCGCGGCCCGGCTGCGCGCCGCCCGCGCCGACCTGAACGACATCGACGGCGTGCGGGTGCTGACCCCGGACGGCTGGTGGCTGCTGCGCCCGTCCAACACCCAGGCCGTGCTGGTCGCGCGGGCGGAGGCGCGGGACGAGGCCGGGCTGGAACGGCTGAAAGCGGCGCTGGTGGAGCAGTTGGAGGCATCGGGCCTGTCGGCGCCGGACTTCTCCGGGAACCACGCCGGGCACTGAAGCCCGCGGTGGCGCTCGCGCCGCGGTTCTACCAGGTCGCCTCGCTGGCCGCGCTGACGGAGCGCGGGCTTGCCCGCGCGGAGGCGGCGGCGCCGGGCTGCGCGGTGGCCGACCCGCCGCTCGCTTTCGGCCAGGCCGACCTTTCGGACGTGTCGATGGACCAGCAGCCCGGCGGCACCGGCTGGCGCCCGCGGCCCGGCGGCATCCCAATCAGCCCGGCCGTCCGCTACACCTTCGGCGACGCCACCGTGCACGGGCCGGAGGGCGTCGTCACGGTGGGGCGCTACGTGGTCGAGCCGACGCTGGAGCACGTTTGGCCGCCCCGGGCCGGGGCCTGGCGGGACGGCGCGCTTTGGCTGGCCTGCGCCCAGTTCACCGCGGCCCGCATCGCCGAGGCCGAGCACCTGCTGCACGGCAACTGCCGGAACTACTACCATTGGCTGCTGGACGGGCTTGGGCGCTGGAGCGCCTGCCCCGCGGCCTCCGTCCCGTGTCTGCTGCCCTGGACCGGCCAGCCCTTCCAGCAGGCCGGCCCGGCGCTGGTGCCCGGCTTGGCGGCGCGGGGGGTGACGCTCGGCCCCGGCCAGGCCATCGAGGTCCGCCGGCTGCACTGGACCACGGGCCTGACCGGCGCCGGCACGCAGTTCCACCCGGCGCTGCGCCGCTTGGGGGACGCCATGCGGTCAACCGTCCCGGCTGCCGACCGGCCCGCGCTTTATGTCTGCCGGGACGACACCTCCAACCGGCCGTTGCGGAACGAGGCCGCGGTCATGCGGCTTTGCGTGGACCAGGGCTTCCATGCCGTGCGCCTGGCGAGGCTTACGGTGGCGGAGCAGGTGTCGCTGTTCGGGGGCGCGCGGCGGATCGTGGCGCCGCATGGGGGAGGGCTGGGCAACCTGCTGTTCTGCCGTCCCGGCACGAAGCTGCTGGAACTGCACATGGACCGCTACGTGAACTGGTGTTTCCGCCGTCTCGCCGCGACAATGGAGGTGCGCTATGGCTGCGTGATCGGACGTACGGAGCCTCGCGTGGAGCCGGGGGAGGGGTGGGTGCATGCCCGTGCCTGGTCGCTCGACCTCGACCAGCTCGCGGCGGCGCTGGACGATCCCGGCTTTGGTTTGGACGAGTAGGAGAAAGCCATGCTGCAACCGCCCCCCGCCCAGCCCGGCATGCGCGAGGACGAGGTCGATACCCCGGCGCTGCTGATCGACCTCGACGCCTTCGAGCACAACCTGGACCGCATGGCCGCCCTGCTGCGCCCCACCGGCGCCCGGCTGCGCGCCCACGCCAAGACGCACAAGTCCCCGGTCATCGCCCACCTGCAAGCCGTCCGCGGCGCCGTGGGCCAGTGCGTGCAGAAGGTGGCGGAGGCGGAGGCGCTGGCCTGGGGCGGCGTGCCGGACATCCTGGTGACCAACGAGGTCGTGGGCGACGCCAAGCTCGCGCGCCTGCTGGCGCTGTCCCGCATCGCCCGGGTGGCGGTCTGCGCCGACGACCCGGCCAACGTGTCCCGCATCGAAGCAGCGGCGGCGGCGTCAGGGCAGCGCATGGCGGTGCTGGTGG
>CAXSEX010000014.1:6851-9735 GCA_964236415.1 uncultured Acetobacteraceae bacterium
AGAACTCGCGGCGTCAGTGCGGCGCGGGCATGCGCGGCAGCGGCGGGCCACCGCATGGCGGTGCTGGTCGAGATCGACGTGGGCATGGCCCGCGCCGGCGTCGCACCCGGCCCGGACGCGGTGGCGCTGGCGGAGCGCATCGCCAGGTCGCCGCATCTCTCGTTCGGCGGCTTGCAGGCCTATCACGGCGCCGCGCAGCACATCCGCGCCGCCGAGGGGCGCAAGGAGGCAGTGGGCCGCGCGGTGGACGACACGCGCCGCACTGTGGAACAGTTGCGCCAACGTGGCCTTTCTTGCCCCATCGTCGGCGGCGCCGGCACCGGCACGTTCGAGACGGAGGCGGCAAGCGGCGTGTACAACGAGATCCAGGCCGGCAGCTACTGCTTCATGGACGCGGATTACCGCCGCAACCGGGACGGCGTGTCCGACGGGTTCCAGCAGGCGCTGTTCGTGCTGTCGGGCGTGATGAGCGCCACGCGCCCCGGCCTCGCGGTGCTGGACGCCGGGCACAAGGCGGTGGCGGTGGACAGTGGCCTGCCCCTGGTGTGGCGGCGGGAGGAGGACGTGCGCTATGTCGGCGCGTCGGACGAGCACGGCAAGCTCCAGTGGGGGCCGGACACGAGCGGGCCGCGGCTGGGCGAGAAGCTGCGCCTGGTGCCGGGCCATTGCGACCCGACGGTGGACCGCTACGACTGGTATGTCGGCGTGCGCGGCGGCCGGGTGGAGTGCCTGTGGCCGGTCGCGGCGCGGGGGGGGCTGGCATGAGCGGCGCGCACCGCCCGCTCGGCTCCCTGATCGAGCCGGGGCAGCGCGTGCTGCATCCCGGGCGCCCGGATTGGGGCGTGGGCCAGGTGCAGTCGGCGGTCGGCGACCGCGTCACGGTGAACTTCGAGCACGCGGGCAAGGTGCTGGTGAACGCCGCCGTCGTGGCGCTCGACATCCTGGACGAGGATGACGGTTGAGCCAAGGTCATGGTTGAAGCGGGGGCCGTCCGGCCCGACTTGGTGGGCATGATCGATCCGTTTGGCCGCGCCATCACCTACCTGCGGGTGTCCGTCACCGACCGTTGCGACCTCCGCTGCGTGTATTGCATGGCGGAGGACATGACCTTCCTGCCCAAGGCCGACGTGTTGTCCTTGGAGGAGTTGGAACGGCTGTGCGCCGCCTTCATCCGGCTCGGCACCGACAAGATCCGCATCACCGGCGGCGAGCCGCTGGTGCGCCGGGACGTGCAGCTCCTGTTCGGGCGGCTGGGACAGCGTTTGGGCCAGGGCCTGCGTGAGCTGACGCTGACCACGAACGGCACGCAGCTCGCGAAGCACGCGGACGCCCTTTACGCCGCGGGCGTCCGCCGGGTGAACGTGAGCCTCGACACGCTGGACCCGGCGCGCTTCGCCGCCATCACCCGTTGGGGCAAGATCGACAAGGTGCTGGACGGCATCGCGGCGGCCAAGGCGGCCGGGCTGCACGTGAAGGTCAACGCCGTCGCGCTGAAGGGCGTGAACGAGGACGAGATCGACGCCATGCTGGCCTGGTGCGGCGCGCAGGGCCACGACCTGTGCCTGATCGAGACCATGCCGATGGGCGACATCGGCGGCGACCGCACGGACCAGTACCTGCCGCTGTCCCTGGTCCGCGCCCGGCTGCGGCAGCGGTGGACGCTGCACGGCACCGACTACCAGACCGGCGGACCCGCCCGATACTACGACGTGGCGGAAACCGGCACCCGGGTCGGCTTCATCACGCCGATGACGCACAACTTCTGCGAAAGCTGCAACCGCGTGCGGCTGACCTGCACGGGGACGCTGTACATGTGCCTGGGCCAGGACGACGACGCCGACCTGCGCCGGGTGCTGCGCGACGGGGCGACGGATGCGGAACTGGACGCGGCCATCCGGCTGGCGATCACCCGCAAGCCGAAGGGGCACGACTTCGTCATCGACCGGCGCAACCCGGCGCCTGCGGTGGCGCGTCATATGAGCCTTACCGGAGGCTGAGCGCGGGGGCGCCCCCGTCCGCGTGACCGGACGCCGCCCGGCGCCCCTGCACGGCGTCAGCTTCGGCGCGGCGTTCCGGGTCTGGCTGCGCGTCGCGGCGCTCAGCTTCGGCGGCCCGGCCGGGCAGATCGCGGTGATGCACCGGATCGTCGTCGAGGAAAGGCGCTGGATCGGCGAAGCGCGGTTCTTGCACGCCCTGGGCTATTGCACCCGCTGCCGGGGCCGGAAGCGCAGCAGCTTGCGACCTACATCGGCTGGCTGATGCACGGCACGCCCGGCGGCGTGATGGCCGGCACGCTGTTCGTGCTGCCGGGCTTCGTCTCGATCCTGGCGCTGAGCCTGGTGTATGCCGCGTATGGCAGCGTGGGCGCCGTGGCGGCGGTATTCTACGGGCTGAAAGCTGCCGTGCTGGCGGTCGTGGCGCAGGCCGTGCTGCGGCTGGGACGCAAGGCGCTGCGCAGCCGCGCCACCGCGGCGCTGGCGGTCCTGGCCTTTGCGGCGTTGTTCCTGTTCGCGGTTCCGTTCCCCATCGTGGTGGCGACGGCCGGGCTGGCCGGGTTCGTCGGCGCCCGCCTGGGCTTGCCGGCCTTCGCCGCCGGGGGCCGGCCCGGCAGCCCGGGCGACGCGGCCGGGCCTGCATTGTTGGATGCGCTTCATGGCGACGCGATGCCGGACCACGCCCGCCCCACCGCGGGCGGCGCGTTGCGCGTCGGCGCGGTCTGGCTGACGCTTTGGCTCGTGCCGGTCGCCGGCGTGCTGCTCGCCTTCGGCGCCGGCAGCACCTTCGGCCGCATTGCCGTGTTCTTCAGCCAGATGGCGGTCGCCACCTTTGGCGGCGCCTACGCAGTGCTGGCCTACGTCGCGCAGCAGGCGGTCGAGGGCTACGG
>CAXSEX010000014.1:9745-12460 GCA_964236415.1 uncultured Acetobacteraceae bacterium
GATGCTGGACGGGCTGGGCATGGCGGAAACCACGCCCGGCCCGCTCGTCATGGTGCTGGAGTTCGTCGGCTTCATGGCGGCCTACCGCGATCCCGGGGCGCTGACGCCCTCCGTCGCCGGCACGCTGGGTGCGGCGCTGGCCACCTGGGTCACGTTCGTGCCGTGCTTCCTGTGGATCTTCCTGGGCGCCCCGTTCATCGAGGCGCTGCGCGGCAGCAAGGCGCTGAACGCGGCGCTGGCCGCCATCACCGCCGCGGTGGTGGGCGTGATCCTCAACCTCGCCGTCTGGTTCGCGCTGCACAGCCTGTTCCGGGCGCAGGTGCCGGTGCGCGGGTTTGGGCTGTCGTTCGACCGGCCGGTGCTTGGCAGCGTGGACCCTTGGGCGGCGGCGCTGTCCCTGGCTGCGGCATTTGCACTGCTGCGGTTCAAGGCGGGCGTGATCCCGACCTTGGCGGGCTGCGCGCTGGCCGGGGTCGCGCTGCGCTTTGCCGGGGTTGTCGGGTGATGCCGTCCCGGCTCCCAACGAACAGCGGTCGAGCGCCAAATTGACCGCTACTGAGCGCGAAGGACAGCATTACTGACTGTAAGCGGTTCATCAAACCGGCTGAGTTGCACCGAGAGTTTTCTGGCCTGCATCACAACCTGCGGCCAATCCGCTGAACGTATGTAGGCATCGTCCGGCTCTTCTGTTCCCATCTGGGCAAAGAGCAAGTCCATTGCTGATACGAGCGCCTTGACAGCATCCACTTCGGACGCATCACGAAGGATGAGACCCACCCATTGATCGGGGTCCTCTGCCAAGGTTGTGTCATCGTAGAAGAAGTGAACGACGTCCGTGAAGCTGTCGCGCGTTGCCGACGGTTGGTGTTCGACCCAGACCCGCTTCTGGTACGCCTCATCGCTCAGGCTTTCGGTAAAGCCATGCAGATTGGCGCGCATGTCAGGAAATCGAAGTGGGTCTATGATCGCTCCCATACGCGCCATTCCCGGTATTTGGTCCAACGCCAACCTTTTCCCTACCACTGCCTCGCAGCCCAATCCGACAGTTTGCTAGACGGGGTTTAGTTCAAACTGAGGGCGTCTCAGGGGGCAAGGTCAGGCCCGCTGCAAATCCGCCGTCTGGACACCAGCCACCTTGAAGCCTTGCTCTGTTAATCAGCCTGACCGCCGTCCAAGCGATTGCCCTGAGTTTCAAGAGAGCACCATTGACTCAGAAGCTGGCACGACAAAACGTGGTTGCATGGTAGGACACAGCGACCACGGCAGAGCGTGCGCTGACATTCCATCGGCCTGTTTGGTCGCATACTCGATCTCGCCATTGGAGTTCTTGGGCGGTCACACCAATCAGCACTGGGTCGTCGGCCGAGGCCGCTCTCGCTATATTTTGCGAGAGTACATAGCGGACAACCTCAGCTCGGTCTATTATGAACTTGAGATAATGAACCGCCTACAGAAGGCTGGATGGCCAGTCCCTGGACTCGTGGCTGATCCCACCATTGTTTCCGGGCGGGCATGGTGCTTGTTCAACTTTATTCCAGGCAAGGCCCGAATCGAAACGGACGTTTCATTGAGGCGCGAGCGAGGCCGACTGCTTGCGGCGCTCCACCAGGCGACAGCAAGTCTGGTCGATATGGGCCAGCGGCATGGCTACTGCGCTGCCGACGAAGTCGTTCTTTCCAGTTCTCTGATGCGCGCGATTCGCCAGTTCGAAACAGCGGACCCCGACACTGGCCACATGCTCCGGTGGCATCTGGATTGGACGATCGCCATGATGGCGGAAATGCCGCTTGCGGACGCGAAGCGTGTCATTTTGCACGGCGACTTCGCGCCCTGGAACCTGCTTTACCAGAACGGATCTCTCACTGGAATTCTCGATTTTGAGTCGAGCCATCTAAACTTTCGTGTTGCTGACTTTGCGCTCAGTTGGCGCGGCTACCAGGATGATGTGGTGCTCGGATACGAAGAGGTCAGCCCCTTGTCGGAAGACGAGCGCCGTCTGATCATTCCCGTCTTCTGGGCTTGGCTGTTCAATGGCGTCGAACAGGCCATGCGGCAATCAAGGAGGGATGGCTCGAAGCTGCCCGATCTCCAATGGGAAACACGACACCTTCTAATGCGCACCACCCTGCGTAATGGCATTCCACCCTATCCTGGCAGGGCGTAAAGCGGATATGACTGACCTGACCCTCAACTTTCATCCAGTGGCGACCAGAGACCGGCGTGTGTCGTCGCCCTCATCGGCGACGGTTGCAACCGGCCGCGACGCGGCCAGCCTGAGCCCGGCTGCGTATGCGGCCGGGGTCGCGTGGCCGAGCGCGGAGTGCAACCGCTCGGCATTTCTTTGTGCGTCCACCGCTGCCCCACTCAATGGGCGTCCGAGTGCGGACTTCGAAAAAACCTACTCGGGGGCCACACCGGGCACCGCCGGGCCAACTACTTCAACGCATCCGACAGGCTGATCCGGCCCGCGCCGGGCTTGAGCGGCTGCGGCTGCTGCGGGCCGGGCGCCCAGCCGGTGATGCTGGCGAGGCGCAGGGTCGCCGCCATGCGGCCGTCGCGCCGTGGCGAGGCGGACAGCGCCGCGGGAAACAGGGCGCCGGGCGGGATGCGGCGGTCCCGCAATGCCACCGCGTTGCCTTCCCCCGCAGCGCGCAGGTCGCGCAAGAGGGCGAGTGGGTCGGCGTAGCGCAAGGAAATCTCCTCCACGTCCGCCAC
>CAXSEX010000014.1:12490-22817 GCA_964236415.1 uncultured Acetobacteraceae bacterium
GGGACGCGCCGCCCGTCAACCCGGCCTCCGCCTCCGTCAGCGCCGTGCGGAGTTCGCCCAGCGTGCCCAGCGACGGCAGGCTGGCGAGCAGCAGGCCGTCCGGCTGCAGCGCCTGGCGCAACTGGATCAGCGCGCCGGGCAGGTCGTTGACCCAATGCAGGGACAAGCTCGCCACCACCAGGTCGAAGCTGCCCGGCGCGAAGGGCAGCCATTCCTCGTCCGCCGCCACGCACAAGCCCCCGTTCACCGCCGCCATGGGCGCCGACAGGTCGCAGCTCACGACCTCGATCCCCCGGGCGCGCAGCATCGGCGCCACGACGCCGCGCCCGCCCACGTCCAGCGCCCGGGCGAACCGGCGCGTGGTGTCGTCCAGCCGGTCCAGCAGGCGCTCGGCGCAGTCCTGCAGCAGGTCGGCGACCCGGCCCACCGTCGCGGCGGCGCGGTCGCGGTGCAGGCGCACGGCCCGGCGGTCGAAAACGGTGGGGTCGCTCATGCCATTCATGTGCGTGCGGCCCCCGCCCATGCCAAGCGTTTTGACCAGGCCGCCGCGCACCCGGTAAGCTGCGCGGACGACAGCCAAGGGGGACAACCCATGAACGCGCCCGCCGCCTCCGCCACCCGCACCGCCACCGTCGCCGCTACCATGGACCGCATCAAGGCCATCGAGCGCGGGCAGGGCGTCACCCGCCCGGCGCTCGACGCCATCCTGGCCGAGATGCTGGGCCTCGCGGGGCACGAGGCCCTGTTCCCGCAAGCCGAGTTCCCCCCGCCGCCCGCGGGCGAGAAGGGGTCGCGGCGTTATTTGCTGCAAGAGGACCCGGACAGCCGGTTCGCCATCTACCTTTTGGCGCTGAACCCCGGCAACTCCACCAAGCCGCACGACCACACGACCTGGGCCGTGGTGTCGGCGGTCGATGGCCAGGAACTGAACCGGGTGTATCGCCGCACGGATGACGGCTCGGTGCCCGGCCGCGCCAGCCTGGAACTGGCGCGCGAGGTGATGGTGGAGCCGGGCCGCGGCATCGCGCTGATGCCGGAGGACATCCACAGCATCCATACCTTCGGCACCGCGCCGACCCGGCACCTGCACGTCTATGGGCTGGCGTTGGAGAAGCTGGACACGCGCCAGGGCTTCGACCTCGAACAGGGCACGGTGCAGCCGTACAACAAGGCTTTCATGAAGCCCACCGCCAACCGATGAACCGGATCGATGCCGCGACGCTCCGCGCCTGGATCACGGACGGCCGCGAACTCGCCATCCTGGACGCGCGGGAGGAAGGGGAGTTCGGCGCCGGCCACCTGTTCTGGGCGGTGCCCTGCCCGCTGTCCCGCGCCGAACTGCGGGTGCCGGTGCTGCTGCCGCGCCTCGGCACCCGCATCGTCTGCGTCGATGACGGGCGGGGCCTGGCGGAGCGGCTGGCCGGGCACCTGGCCGGGCAGGGCGCCACCGACCTGCACGTGCTGGACGGCGGCACCCCGGCCTGGGAAGCCGCCGGCCTCGTGCTGTTCAGCGGCGTGAACGTGCCGAGCAAGGCGTTCGGCGAGTGGGTCGAGCACCATTACGGCACCGAGAGCGTCGATGCCGCCGATCTGAAACGCTGGATCGACGCGGGCCGCGACATGGTGGTGCTCGACAGCCGGCCGCTGGAGGAGTTCCGCAGCATGTCGATCCCGACCGGCGTCAACGTGCCCGGCGGCGAGCTGGCCTACCGCATCGGCGACCTGGCGCCGGACCCGGCGACGCTGGTGGTGGTGAACTGCGCCGGGCGCACCCGCAGCATCCTGGGCGCCGAAAGCCTGCGCCGCGCCGGGGTGCCGAACCCGGTGGTGGCGCTGCGCAACGGCACCATGGGCTGGGAACTCGCGGGCTTCCAGTGCGAGCGTGGGCAGACCCGGCGCTACGCCCCCGGGGTCCCCGCCACCGCGGGCGCCGCGCTCGACCGCGCCCGCGCGTTTGCCGAGGCGTCGGGCGTCGGCGCCATCGGGCCGCTGGACCTGGAGCGGTTCCTGGAGGACCCGGACCGCACGCTGTATGTGCTGGACGTGCGCGACCCCGGCGAGTTCGCGGAGCGCCGCCGCCCGGACAGCCGCAACGCGCCGGGCGGCCAGCTGGTCCAGGCGACCGACGGGTGGATCGCCGTCCGCGGCGCGCGCATCGCCCTGCTGGACGACGACGGCGTGCGCGCCCGCATGGCCGGGGCCTGGCTGCGGCAGATGGGCCACCGCGACGTGTTCGTGGTTGAAGGCGGATTGGATGATGCCGAACCTACTGCGGTGCCGCCATCTTTGCCGGATGTGCCGTTGGCCGCGCCGGGCGGCCTCGATGGGGCGCTGGTCGTCGATCTCGCCCGCAGCGTGGAGTTCCGCGCGGGCCACGTCCCCGGCGCCGTTTGGGGCATCCGCACCCGGCTTCATGCGTTGCGCGACCGGCTGGCCCGGGCGGAGCGCGTCGTCGCGACCTCGCCTGACGGCGTGCTGGCCCGGCTCGCGGTGGCGGAGCTGGGAGGCCTGACCACAGCGCCGGTGCAGGCGCTGGACGGCGGCACGGCCGCGTGGGCCGCTGCCGGCAACACCCTGGCCGCCGACCGCGCCGACCCGCCGGACGAAGCCTGCGTCGATGTTCACCTGCGCCCCTACGACCGCAACTCGGGGGTGGCACAGGCGATGCAGGCGTACCTGGATTGGGAAATCGACCTGCCCCGGGGGATCGCGCGCGACGGCACGGTGAGCTTTGGCTGACCGGGTGCTGGCCTCCGCTTGGCTGCTGCGCTCGGGACGCCGGGGTGCCGGGCTGCTGCTGGATGCGCTGCTGCCGCCGCAATGCCTGACCTGCGACGCGCCGGTGGGGGCGCCGGGGCAGTTCTGCGCCGCCTGCTTCCGGCGCACGGGGTTCGTGACCGACCCGTGCTGCGCGTGCTGCGGGCGGCCGTTCGGCTCGGCGATGCAGGGCGGCGCGTCGGGCCTGTGCACGGATTGCCGGGAGCACCGCCCGGCGTGGACGGCGGCGCGGGCGGCGCTGCGCTACGACGACCAGGCCCGGCGCGTCCTGCTGCCGTTCAAGCACGGCGACCGGATCGAGACCGCCCGGGCGCTGGCGCCGCACATGGCGCGGGCCGGGGCGGCGTTGCTGGCTGCCGCGGACTGGCTGGTGCCGGTGCCGCTGCACCGCCGGCGCCTGCTGTCGCGCCGCTACAACGAGTCGGCGCTGCTGGCCCAGGCCCTGTCGCGGCTGTCCGGCCGGCCGGCGGTGCTGGACGGGCTGCGCCGGACCCGCGCCACGCCGTCCCTGGGCCACAAGACCGGCACCGAGCGCCGGGCGGAGGTGTCGGGCGCCTTCGCCGTGCGCCCATCGCGCCGGGAGCGTTTCGTGGACGCGAGGGTGCTGCTGATCGACGACGTGATGACCTCCGGCGCCACGGCGGATGCCTGCGCCCGCGCGCTGCTGGCGGCGGGCGCGGCCCGGGTGGACGTGCTGGTGGCGGCGCGCGTGGCGGATGCGCGCCTGGAATAGCTTGCACGCCGCCCGGCCGCACCCCAAACCTTGCGGCACGCCCCACTCCTTGATGGACACGGAGAAAGCCATGCCGAAGGTCGAGATCTACACCCAGCCCTGGTGCCCCTACTGTTCCCGCGCCGTCGCCCTTCTGCAACGCAAGGGCGTGCCGTTCCAGGAGATCGACGCGCCGCACGGCACCGCGCAGCGCGAAGAGGCCACTGAACGTTCCGGAAAAACAACTATGCCGCAGGTGTTCATCGACGGCCGCCACGTCGGCGGCTGCGACGACCTGATGGCGCTGGACCGCGCCGGCAAGCTCGATCCCATGCTGTCCGCGGCTTGAGCTTGCGATGCGCCCGGGCCTTGCCATTTCAGCATGGCGGGGCGACGCCCGCTGAGGGCCAGGGATGATCCATTACCAACTGCGTTGCAGCGCCGACCACCATTTCGACGGCTGGTTCCGGGACAGCGCCGCATTTGACGCACAGGCGGAGCAGGGGCTGGTGTCCTGCCCGGCCTGCGGCGACACGGTGGTGAACCGGGCACTGATGGCGCCGCGGATCAAGAAGGGCGCCGCCGTGGTGGACGCTTCCGGCGCCCCGGACGCCGTGCCCGCGCCCGCCGCCTCGGAAAAGGCCGGCGTCGCGGTGCCTGACCACGTGCGCGCGATGCTGCAGAAGCTGCGCGCCGAGGTCGAGCGCAACTGCGACTACGTCGGCCCCGGTTTTGCCGAGGAAGCCCGGCGCATCCACCGCGGCGAAAGCGACAAGCGCGGCATCTACGGCGAAAGCACGCCGGAGCAGGCGGAAGCCCTGGCGGATGAGGGCATCGAGGTTTCGCGCATCCCCTGGGTGCCCCGGGCAGACGGCTGAGGAGGCGGACGGACGGCTAACCCGCCGGGCGGCGTTCCAGCATGGCGATGTAGTTCACCGCGAGGTCCGCGCCCGCGCGCCATTGCCGGGCGCGCAGGTCGAACACCATGCCGCTGATGTCCGCCACGCGGAACCCGGCCGCCTTGGCGTGGGTGCCCAGCTCCGCCGGGGTGACGAAGCGTTGCCAATCGTGCGTGCCGACCGGCAGCAGGCGCATCAGGTACTCCGCCCCCAGCTTCGCCACCGCGAGCGAGCGCAGCGTGCGGTTCAGCGTGGACACGAACAGCAGGCCGCCGGGTTCGACCAACTGGGAGAGCAAGCGGAAAAAGGCGGCGGGGTCGGCCACGTGCTCTATCACCTCCAGCGCCGTCACGGCGGGGAAGCGCGCGCCCTCCGCCACCAGGTCCTCGGCCGTGCCGGCGCGGTAGGCGAGCGGCAGGCCCTGGCCGTCCGCATGGGCCTGCGCCGCCGCCACCGCGTCCGCCGCGGCGTCCAGGCCGAGCACACGGTGCCCCAGCCCCGCCAGCGCCTCCGCCGCCAGCCCGGCGCCGCAGCCGAGGTCGAGCAGGCGCACCCCGCCGTCAAACCGCGCCCGGATGCGCTTGTCGATCCAGCCGACTCGGAGCGGGTTCATCGCGTGCAGCGGCCGCATGGGGCCGGACGGGTCCCACCACTGTGTCGCCAGCGCATCGAACCGGGCGATTTCGTCGGCCACGACCGAGGGGGCCGCCCGTATCCCGGGTTGCGCGTCTGCCATGCTGCTTCGCCCCTGTTGCCCCGGTGGCCGTCGGATCACTATGTGATCGGCCACGGGCAGCAACGCAACGGTTGGGCCGGCACCGAAAAGGCGAGAAGCAGTCATGGCGCGGATCGTGATGAAGTTCGGCGGGACCTCGGTGGCGGACCTGGACCGCATACGCAACGTCGCCAGCCGGGTGCAAGCCGAGGTCGCGGCCGGGCACGAGGTCGCGGTGGTCGTCTCCGCCATGTCCGGCGTCACCAACCAGCTCGTCGCCTGGTGCGGGTCCTTGTCGCCGCTGCACGACGCCCGCGAGTACGACGCCGTGGTGGCCACGGGCGAGCAGGTGACGTCGGGCCTGCTGGCCATCGCGCTGCAAACGCTCGGCGTGCCGGCGCGGTCCTGGACCGGCTGGCAGGCCGGCGTCCGCACGGACGGCGCGCACGGCAAGGCGCGGATCGCCGCCGTGGACGGGGCCGCGCTGCTGGCGTCGATGGCGCAGGGCCAGGTGCCGGTGGTGGCGGGGTTCCAGGGCCTGGGGCCTGAGGGGCGCGTGAGCACCTTGGGCCGCGGCGGGTCCGACACCTCGGCGGTGGCCTTGGCCGCGGCGCTGCGGGCCGACCGTTGCGACATCTACACGGACGTGGACGGCGTTTACACGACAGACCCGCGGATCACCGCCCGCGCCCGCAAGTTGGACAAGATCGCCTACGAGGAGATGCTGGAGCTCGCGTCCGTGGGGGCAAAGGTGCTCCAGACTCGTAGCGTGGAACTCGCGATGAAGGAACGGGTGCGGGTCCAGGTGCTTTCAAGCTTCGCGGACGTGCCTGGAACCCTGGTGGTGGATGAGGACGAGATCGTGGAACATGCAATGGTATCCGGCATCGCCTATTCCCGCGACGAGGCCAAGATCACGCTGCGCCACGTGCCCGACCGCCCCGGCGTCGCCGCCGCGATCTTCGGCCCGCTGTCGGAAGCGCAGGTCAACGTGGACATGATCGTGCAGAACGTGGCGGCGGACGGGACCACGGACCTGACCTTCACCGTGAGCCGCACCGACCTGCCGCGCACGCAGTCCGTGCTGGCGGAGCACAAGGCGGCCATCGGCTCCGACACCGTGCTGACCGATCCCGACGTGGCCAAGATCAGCGTGGTCGGCGTCGGCATGCGCAGCCACGCGGGCGTGGCCAAGATCATGTTCGGCACGCTGGCGGGCAAGGGGATCAACATCCAGGTCATCTCCACCAGCGAGATCAAGGTCAGCGTGCTGATCGCGGCGGAGTACACCGAGCTTGCGGTGCGCGCGCTGCACACCGCCTACGGCCTCGATGCCGCCTGACATCGTCGCCCCAGGCTTCGGTAGCTCAAGCTCCGGCGCCCTGCTGGCGCGGGCCGAGTTCGACCGGCTGTCGGAGCGCGGGCGGCGCTTCCTCGGCAGCCGGGCCGCGATCATGGGCGGCGCGATGAGCTGGGTCAGCGAGCGCAACCTGGTGTCGGCCATCAGCAACGCGGGCGGCTTCGGCGTGCTGGCCGGCGGCTCCATGGGGCCGGACGCGCTGGCAAACGAGATCGCCGGCACCCAGGCGCTGACCGCCCGGCCGTTCGGCGTCAACCTCCTCACCATGCACCCGCGCCTGCTGGACCTGATCGCGGCCTGCCAGGAGGCCGGGGTCAGCCACGTCGTGCTGGCCGGCGGGGTGCCGAGCGGGGCGGCGGTGCGGGCGGTGAAGGAACGCAGCCGCCTGATCTGCTTCGCCTCGGCCCTCGTGCTCGCGCGGCGCATGGTGCGCCTCGGCGCCGACGCCCTGGTGATCGAGGGGTCGGAGGCCGGCGGCCACATCGGCCCGGTGTCGCTCGCCGTGCTGGCGCAGGAGATCCTGCCGCACGTTTCGGAGGTCCCGGTGTTCGTCGCCGGCGGCATCGGCCGGGGCGAGGCGGTCCTGGCCTTCCTGGAGATGGGCGCGGCCGGGGCGCAGCTCGGCACCCGGTTCGCAGCCGCGCGCGAAAGCATCGCCCATCCGCGCTTCAAGGCCGCCTTCATCCGCGCCCGCGCCCGCGACGCGCTGCCGAGCGTGCAGCTCGACCCGCGCTTCCCGGTGATCCCCGTGCGCGGCCTGGCCAACGCCGGCACGGAGGCCTTCCTGCGGCACCAGGCGGCGGCGATGGCGCGCGTCGATGCGGGCGACCTGACGCGGGAACAAGCGCAGTTGTCCGTCGAGCACTTCTGGGCCGGCGCGCTGCGCCGCGCAGTGATCGACGGCGACGTGGAGCACGGCTCGGTGATGGCCGGGCAGTCCGTGGGCATGGTGACGGCGGAGCAGCCGATTGCGGAAATCATCGCGGAGCTGGTGGACCAAGCCTGCGGGGCGCTCGCCGCCCGGCATGATCCGGCCCCAGCCGCCGGCAGGCATGACCCAGCCGCCGGCAGGCATGACCCAGCCGCCGGCAGGCGTGACCTGGGTTTTCCGTAGATGCCGCAGACGCGCCGCCTGCTGGCCCGGCTGCGCGACATGATGGCGCTTGGATTCTCCATGATCGGGTCCGCGGACGCGGCTGGCGTGCCGCTCGGCGACCTGGCGGCGCTGGTGGCGGGCGAGATGGTGGCCGAGGTCTGCACGATCTACGCCATGCGGCCCGGCGACCTGCTGGAACTCACCGCCACCCACGGCCTCAACCCGGAGGCGGTCGGCCGCACCCGGCTGCGCGTGGGCGAGGGAATCGTCGGCATCGTGGCGGCGACCGGCACGGTGCAGAACCTGCCGGACGCGCAGAACCACCCGGCCTTCGCCTACCGCCCGGAAACCGGGGAAGACCCGTTCGCCTCCCTGCTGGCCGTGCCGGTGCGGCGCAGCGGCAAGCTCGTCGGCGTGCTCGCGGTGCAGAACCGGGCGCCGCGCCGCTATGGGGACGACGAGGTGGAACTGCTGGAAACTGTCGCCATGCTGCTGGCCGAGGTGCTGGCCGCGGCGGGCGTCCGGGACGGGGCGCCGCAAGGCGTGGGCGCCACGGTGCCGCAGCGGTTCAAGGCCACGCCCTTCGCGCCCGGCATCGCGGTCGGCCCGGTGGTGCTGCACGGCGCCGGCGCCCCGCTGCGCCGCCTGCTGGCCGAGGACCCCGCGGCGGAGGCGGAGCGCCTGAACCTTGCGGTCGCTTCCATGCGCCAAACGCTCGACGACCTGATCGAAACGCGGCTGCCGGACGGCGACGGCCCGCGGGAGGTGCTGGAAGCGACGCGCCTGGTGGCCGGCGACGGCGGCTGGATGCGCCGGGTTCGGGAAGCGGTGGCGGGCGGCCTGACGGCGGAGGCGGCGGTGTACCGCGTCACCAACGACATCCGCGACCGCATGCGCCGCATCGACGACCCCTACCTGCGCGAGCGCCTGGCGGACATGGAGGACCTGGCCGGCCGGCTGCTGGCAGCCCTTGACGGGGGCGAGGCGCAGCCGGTGATCCCGCAGGGCGCCATCCTGATCGCCCGCCGCCTCGGCCCGGCGCAGCTTCTGGAATGGCACGCCCGCGGCATCGGCGGCGTCGCGATCGAGGAGGGCAGCTCGGCCGGGCACGCCGCGATCCTGGCCCGCGCCCTGGGCCTGCCGGCGGTGGGCGGCGTGCGCGGCCTGCTGGCGGCGGTGGAGGACGGCGACGGCGCGGTGCTGGACGCGGAGGAAGGGCAGTTGATCCTGCGCCCGGACAGCGAGTTGCGCATCGCCTACGCCCGCGCGCTGGACGCCCGCTCGCAGCTTGAGGCCGGGTTCGCCGCCCAGCGCCACCGCCCAGCGCGCACCGCGGACGGCGTGGCGCTCAGCCTGATGCTCAACGTGGGGCTGGCGCGGGAGGTCGAGCAGCTCGATGCCACGGGCGCCGCCGGCATCGGGCTGTTCCGGACGGAGATCGCGATGCTGGCGGGCGGCGAGGTCGCGGACGTGCCGGAGCAGGCGGCGCTGTACGCCCGCGTGCTGGACGCCGCCGGGGACCGCCCGGTGCGGTTCCGCACGCTGGATCTCGGCGGCGACAAGCTGCTGCCGGGCGCGGGCCCGCAGGAGGAGGAGAACCCGGCCATGGGCTGGCGCAGCCTGCGCGTCGGGCTGGACCGCCCGGCGCTGATGCGCCGCCAGCTCCGCGCCCTGCTGCTGGCGGCGCAGGGCCGCACGCTGTCGGTCATGTTCCCCATGGTCGCGACCGTCGCCGAGTTCCGCGCCGCCCGCGACCTGCTGATGGCGGAGGCGGCGCGGGTGCGCCCAGCGCCCGAGCGGCTGCTGGTCGGCAGCATGGTCGAGGTGCCGGCCCTGCTGTGGCAGTTGCCGGCCCTGATGGCGGAGGCGGATTTCGTGTCCATTGGGTCCAACGACCTGATGCAGTTCCTGTTCGCCGCCGACCGCGGCACGCCGGGGCTGGCCGGGCGCTACGACCTGTTGTCGCCGCCGGTGCTGGATGCGCTGGACCAGGTGTGCCTGGCCGCGGCAACGGCGGGCGTCGAGGTGTCCCTGTGCGGCGAGCATGCCGGCCGTCCGTTGGAGGCGATGGTGCTGGCGGCGCTGGGCATCATCACCCTGTCGATGCCGGCGGCCAGCCTGCTGCGGTTGAAAGCGGCGTTCGCGTCCGTGCAGCTTGCGGAGCTGCGGGCCGTGCTGGCGGCAGCCCGGCGCAACGCGGCCGGCGAGGCGAGCCTGCGCGCCCCGCTGCTGTCCTGGGCGCGCGAGCACGGGCATTTGGTGTAGCAGCCGCGCCGATTAGGTTAGTCTCGAATTTACTTGCGATGGTTGCGGTATCAGAGTAGTCGCGTAAACCAAATGATGCTGAACCAGACGAAAGCGGGCGTGATCTTCCGGCGCCGCAGGGCCGGGCCTGCGCAGGAGGGCGGGACGTGGGATGCCGACCGGGGCGGCCCGGCCAACGAGGCGGCGCGCGCCGGGGCGGAACTCCGCGCGGCGCGGCTGCGGTTGGGCTTGGCACTGCCGGATGCCGCGGCCCAACTGCGCATCCGGCTGCCGTTCCTGGAGGCGGTCGAGGATGGCCGCTTGGCGGACCTGCCGGGTCCCGCTTACGCCGTGGGCTTCGCCCGTGCCTATGCGGTGCTGCTCGGCCTGGATGCGGCCTCGGCTCGGGGCATCCTGCAGCGGATCCGGGATCGCGATAAGACCGGCACCTTCGCCCTGCCGTGGCTCATCGAGCGCACCGGCCAGCGGCCACGCCGCGTCCGCTCCGGTCAACTCGACCAGC
>CAXSEX010000015.1:0-22590 GCA_964236415.1 uncultured Acetobacteraceae bacterium
TGAGATCGCTGGCCGGCTCGAAGCCCAGGTAGAAGCCGCAAACACCGTGGCTGTAAACGTCGAGGAACCAGCACAGCGTCGCGCGCCCGAGCGGGATCGCGTGGTCCTCGTCGAAGAAGAAGAACGGCAGCTTGGTCTCGTCGTACTCGACCTTGTCGAACGCGGCCTCGGGCCGGTCGTGGCCGCGCACGAAGCGGAACATCTGCCTGGTGCGGACCTGGCCGTGCGTCGCGACGGCGCGCGTCACTGCCGGGATCTCCTTGAGCCAGTTATGGTAGCTGGCGTGGCACGGGTCCTTGATCTTGTTGGCCAGGCCAGGATGGAGCATCCGCAGCACGCCAAGGCGTGTCCGGGTCGCTTGCCGGATGGCCTTCATCGTCACCTCGGGCGGCTTGTCCGTCCGCCGACGGTTGGCAGCCTCGTCGAGCAGGCGCTGCATTTCGCCCAGGGCAGCTTGCTTAACGAGGCTTTGTGCCTCGTGCCGGGCGCCGCGCAACGAGAAATCGCCGTCCAGGGCGCGCGAGTCCAGTTCCCCGGGCGCCAGTCCCGTCCACCTGTAGTAGGTCGCCGGCGAAACCGGCTTTGTCCGTCCCAGTTCGCGACTGGCATCGGCAAGCACCTTCTGCAGGACCGTCATGGGCGCTGCGCCGTCCATGGCGGGAAGCTTGGCATGGGCGGCCCCGGGAGGCAGGCGGGATTGGACCAGGCGCAGGAAGCTGCGCCTGAAGTCGCGCCGTTCCCTTGCCGCGGGCCTGAGGACGTCGCGCGGCGTCCGCCTGTCGCGCGCGCGTGTCGCGCGCTGGAACGGCGTGCCCACGCCTTCGTCGTCATGCGCGACCAGACG
This sequence comes from uncultured Acetobacteraceae bacterium, assembly GCA_964236415.1. Classification (GTDB taxonomy): domain Bacteria; phylum Pseudomonadota; class Alphaproteobacteria; order Acetobacterales; family Acetobacteraceae; genus CAHJXG01. The sequence continues at coordinate 845 of CAXSEX010000015.1, forward strand.
GCCGGCAACGTAAAGCTCCTCCATCTGTGCGGCACTGTGGGTCTGGGCGGAACCGTCCTTCAGCCGCTTGGCAAGCCAGGCCTCCGCGCCGTCCACCCTGATCTTGTCGACCAAACGGAGGACCTGTCCGTCGATCGCGATCTCCCTCCCGGTTACGAACCGAAGCGGCATGCCATGGCTCCCATTCCGAAGCGCTGGCCCGGGTCGAGGCGGAGCCAAACGCGCGTTGCCCGGCCGAGCGGCGCTGCTTCGAGATCGACCGCGAGCAGGCCATGCCGAACAAGGGACCAGACCTGGTTGGCGTCCAGGCCGGACTGCGCCATGAGTTCATGAACAGACAGCGCGGGCACGGCTCCGACGAGGGCGGCGGCGGCTTCGGCGGCCTTCTGGGTCACGCGGACATGCCGCGCGCGGAACACGGTTGCGACGTTGCCGCGGAGTGGCTGACGCCGGATGTGCCGGTCGGTGAGGACGCGGTAGCCGATGCCGATGGCCGTCAGGGCAGTGCCGATGGTCCGCCAACGAACCTCGTTCTCCGGCAGCCCGGCATTGCCCTCGTAGGCCAGGTCGAAGCATTCGAGGCCTGTTTCGCGGGCGACCAACAGGTCAGGCACGTGGGAGCGCCAAGTCTCCCCAAAGCGGCATCGCAGCCGCAGGGGGCGCTCGCACATCGCCCGTGTTCCAGGATCAATCTCCAGCCACTGCATGCAGTCAAACTGCAGGGACGAGGTCGAGCGCATGGAGCGCCCCTCGATCCGGCTTGGCAGCCGCCCCTGGCGGGACGAATGCCAAGCCGGACGATTGCGGAGCGGCTTCATCTCCGGCACGCCTTCGAAGGCGAACGAAAGGGACGGATGGCAGGCCACGATCATGGCCGACGACGCGCTGTCGGCCTCGTCCAGGGCAGCGTTCCACCGTCGTTCGGTGGGATGAAGGAGCGCAGGTTCGCGGATTGGAAGCGGCCCGGCGCATCGTGCCCGCGTCAGGAACTCACGCAGTTCCATCTCACCAGGAGCTGGTCGGTCAGGTCGGAGACCGTCAAACGACATCCAGTTCCTCCCTGACTGTTGCAGGCAAAACGCTCCGGAAATGTCTAGCTTGGCCGTGATATGCGCCACGACAGCCCGACGACGTCCTTGCGACGACTTCGTCGCCGAGGGCGGCACTCAGAAGTTTTCCAAGGCAGCTTTCTTCAGCACCAGCTTTTCTGGCGTCAGGTCAGCCACCGCCCGCCGCAGCCGGCCGTTCTCCTGCTCCAGAATCTTTAGCCGCTTCACCTGGCCCAGCTTCAAACCGCCATACTCGGAACGCCAACGATAGCACGTCGCCTTCGTCACCCCGATTGTCCACACCGCGTCGACCACCGGCTTACCCTGACCCGTCAGCATTTCAACCTGTCGCAGCTTGCCGACAATCTCCTCCGGCTTGTGGTGCTTGCCTGCCGTCCCAGTTCCTTCCCCTTTGCTCCCAGCCTCCCATAACCGGTGGCCCACTTCCACGGGGGCAAGTCAATGCCATCCAGCCTCTCGGCACGACGCATCCGATCTCTGCACCATGCTCACGGATGGTGCTACGTCTTCACACCGGCCCGCGTATCTCCAGCCGCGAGCGGCTCACAAAGCTTTTGAGGTCCTGCCCGGCACTGCGGAACAGCTCGCGGTCGAGCGTGATGCGGCGGCTGGATGTTTCCTTAGTACAGTGCTCCTTGAGGAACATGCCGCCGACCGGCTCCTCACCTCCTGTGGGTTGCCCTTTGGTGCAGGTCCAGCCCTCGCTGCCATATCGGGTCTTGACCTGTTCGGCGAACAGGAACGCTTTCTTGCGAAGGTAGAGCCGGGCCGCAGGATCGGTCTCGATCACGAGGCCGTCCACCTGGCCCTCGTCGCCAATCAATAGGGTGAGGAGAACAGGATGGCCGCCGACCTTGGTGCCTTCGTAAAGGTCGTTTACCTTGGAGAGCGGATTGGCCGCCTCGTCATAGCGAAAGCGGAGTGCGCGCAGACCGGACGACCCCGCCGGGCATTGCGTATAATCCTGCCACGCCTTCAGTTTACGCGTTGCATTGTCGGCGCAGGAGAGGTTCTTGTAGCCGAATTGCGGCAGTGCGCTCGCGGCCATGCCGATGCGGAACTCGCGCAAGTCGTTCTCCTCGCACCTCGCCGGGGACAGGAATGCCAGCGTGGCGAGGACGGCGATAAGGATGGCGCCTCGCATCGCTAGTTCCCCTGCTTTGGGGGTTGGTCGCTCGCGGACGCGGGCTGTTCCAGCTTGTATGTGTTGCAGGCTCGCGCGCCGTCGCGGAAGAAGGCCGCGCAGTCCGCGTAGGTCGGCTCGCCCTTGCCCTTGATGTCGGCGATCACGTAGTCGGCGACCGCGGCGATTTCGTTCGGCCGCAGGAAGCTGCCCGGCGCCTCGATAGGCATGGTTTTGCCCAAGTCTTGCCGACTCAGCCCATAGCAAGGGTGCTGGTCACCGTCGTAGGCACCGCGCTGGAAGTAGGGCATCCCGGTGCTGGGACGGCCACAGCTTACGGTTTCCATGATCTGATCCCGCGCGAGCCCGGTCGCGCGCAGCGAGAGCGCGTTGCCGCCGTAGCCGCCGCCACCGCCGCCATGCCACTTGTGGCAGCCGATGCAGTTGGCTTTCTGGTACACGCGCTTGCCCTCTGCCACGTCGCCGGGTGGCGATGCCTCCTGGGCACGGGCGGCTCGGCGGAGCGGCGTCATGACGACGACGGCGCCCAGACCGAGAATGCAGAGGATTGATGCGGCGAGTGGGGCGCGCATGTCGGATGATCTCCCTGGAGCGCGGGTGCCGTCCCGGAGAACGGACCCGGTCCGTTCACGACAAGATCAGAGGGAGAAGACGTAGAGCATCGAGCTCGGGGACTGCAGCTTCAGCTCCGGCGTCGAATCGATCCACCACTTGTCCCAAGCCCCGCCCATGCCCACGAGAATGGCAATATACTGCTTGCCGTCTATGGTGAACGTTACTGGTGGCGCGTTGACGCCGGCTCCAGTGTCGAATGACCAGAGCTTGTCCAGCGATTTCGCATCGAGCGCGAACACCTCGCCGTCCGGAGCGCCTGCGAACAGCAGGTCCGGCACGGCCAGCAGCCCGCCCAGCATCGGGTACGGCGTTTCCGCCTTGCCGGCAACCTTGCCCGTGGTCACGTCGATTGCGGTCACGCTGCCGGTGATGCGCTCATCGGCTCGCGGGCCGCCGCCGGTGTAGAACTCGCGCGGCTTGAACGAGCCCGGCTTCGTTTCCTCGACCTTGATGTGGTTGCAGCTCTCGATGACCGGGATGTACCAAAGGTGCAGGTTTGGATTGTAGGCGGTCGGCGGCCAGTTTTTGCCGCCCATGCTGCCGGGGCAGATGTCCGCCTCGGGGTTCTGCCGCGACGGCGTCACCGAAGCGACGTAGTGCTGCACAGGTTGGTTCGGGTCGTAATCGGCGGGCTTGCCGGTTTCCGGGTTCAGCCCCTTGGTCCAGGTGAGCCTTTTGACAAAGGGCGTGCCCCAGATGAATTCGCCGTTCGCGCGGTCCACGGCATAGCCGAAGCCGTTGCGATCGGCCGTCAGCGCCATTTTCATGGGCTTGCCGTTCACCGGCGCGTCCACCAGCACGTTCTCCGAGACGCTGTCGTAGTCGAAGGGGTCGTTCGGCGTGTGCTGATAATGCCACTTGATCTTGCCGGTGTCGGCATCGAGCGCCAGCGCGCTGTCGGTATAGAGGTTGTCGCCCGGCCGGTGTTCGTTGTCCCAGTCCGGACCGGGGTTGCCGATGCCCCAGATCAGCGTGTTGGTCGCCGGGTCGTAGCTGCCCGTTACCCAGGTCGAGCCACCGCCATTATCGGCCGTGCCCTTGTTCTTCCAGGTCTCAGAGCCGGGTTCGCCTTTGGCGGGGATGGTGTAGGTGCGCCAAACCTCCTTCTGGGTCTTGAGGTCGGTAGCGGCGATCCAGCCGCGGATGCCTTCGTCTGCGCCGGCGACGCCAGTGATCGCCAGACCGTGGACCACCAGCGGCGCGCCGGTCAGGGCCTCGCCCTTGTCGGGGTCGGCGACCTGGCGCTGCCAGGCGACCTCGCCGGTGTTCTTGTCGGTGGCGATCAGGCGCCCATCGAGGCTGTGGGAGATGACCATGCCACCCCACAGCGCCACGCCGCGGTTGTCCACGCCGCAGCAGGCAATGGCGCCGGCCCAATCGTGATCGGTCTTCGGGTCCATCTTCCAAACGACGCGGCCTCGGCCGCCGTGGGCGTCCACCTTGTAAACGGACCCCCAGCCGTCGGTGACGTAGAGGAAGCCGTCCTCGACGATGGGCGTGCCTTCGAGGCCTCCATGCGTCCAGATGCCGCCGCCCTCGATGCCGCCGAGCGCCACGGTGAAAGCAACTTTGAGGTTCCTCACTGTGTTCCGGTTGACCTGGTCGAGCAGAGAGAAGCGTCGCGCCGAGTAATCCTTGTGATGGGTGAGCCAGTTGCCCTGTTCCTGGTCCGCGTTGAGCAGCCGCTCTTGCGTGACCTCGCCGGCCCGCGCCGCAGGCGCCCATGCAAACCCCACGAACGCCGTGCAGGCAAGCGCCAGCGCGCGAATGGTCATGCCTCTGGATTCCATCTATTTCCCCCTTGTTTGTTGCCGGGACATCAGAAGTCCCTTGACCCTGCATCGACAGCGCCGGAACGGCGTCCAGAACGCCAGCCAGGCATTCTACGATAACACTCTCAGCCTCGGCACGCTGCCCACGCTTGGCACCGCATGATCAGAACTGAACGGCGCTGCTGAAGCGGGGACGTGATCTGAGCTGGCACTCATCATCAGACTCGAAAGCTCGCCTCTGGTAAGCCGCCCTCGATCCGACGAGGGACGGCCAATCGGCTTCGAAGAGCCGCCAAGCGCCTCTGAAAGGCGTTCAAGGAACGCCGTCGCCGCGTCCGCCGTGACGGCAGCATCGGCTTCCAGAACGAGCCACCGGCATCGAGGTTCGGGCCGCAGGTAGTCGGCTGGCGCGTCGATGAGAGGATGGCGCATGTTCGGGAACAGCGGCACTCCGGCCCTGCTCGCGACGTCATACAGGGTCTCGGCATACCGGAACGCACGGTGGCCCGGATCGAGGCCCTCGAAGTGAAAGCCTGTAACGCTCACCGGGAGGTCGAACGCCAGGACCGCGGCTTCGACCATGTCGCCCCAGGTCGCAGTCATGTCCGGGAAAAAACGGTGTTGATCGTCGCCAGGGACGGTGCCGCGCAAAGCGAGCCATTGGATGGCGACGAAGTGGGGATGGCTCGTCTCCACATCGGAGAAGTATGTCAGCTTGCAGCTGCATCGAAGCATCGTGTCCTGAATCGCCTTGACCGGCAGATCCGCGACGCGGCTTCCCGTCCGTGCGGCCAGGTTTGCGGCGATCCCGGCAGCGGTGCCCGTCTCCGTCCAGACCGCCTCCACACGCAATGCGCAGAAGGCGACGTGGGTGGCGGAGATGGTGGTCGTGACCAGAAGGTTGTCGACGCCGTCCGGGGTCAGGCAGCCATAGGGCACCTGGTAAGGGGCGCGAAGCGCGCGGGGGAACATCGACCCCTCGTACGTGTTCGTCTCGGGATCGACATCGTCGGAGCACCGGCGGCTCTCGATGGCCCAATCGCCGATGGCGATGGAGTCGGGCCGCCTTGGAGGACGCGGCCCCGGGCCTGCGATGTAGGGGGTGACATCGGCTTCGGTCATCCGCTCCCGCGCACGGAAGCGACGTCCCTCGCGGACGTACAGGATATGGGGGATGTGGCCGTTCTCGACATACTCATCCTCGGCGAGCCCGAGCTGCGGCATCCCCCCTTCGTTCTGGATGAAGTAAAGGAAGCCGAGCACATGGTCGTAGAACCGCTTCCGGATGGCGGTGCGCTCACGCGGGTGGGCAAGGATGAAGTCGCGTGTCCCGGATAGCGAGTCGTCCCCCCTGTAGCGCTGGTTGAAAAGCATCTTTCCGTTGAGGGACGGAATCAGCTCGGAGCCGAAGATGGAGTTCCCTTGCGGCGACACGGCGCCCGGCTTCCAGAGGTACTTGCCGGGGTCATAGTTGTCCGGCCGCTTCTTCAGAAGGCCATGCTCGAAACCGGTCTCCCTGTATCGCACGCTCAGGCGGCAGGTGAAGGCCATGACGGCGTCATCGGCCGCGCCGGTGCTGCCCGGCAGCATCGTCGCAGGGAGAAAGCCGTTGCCGTCAACTTGACGCCCGAGCGTATGGGTGTGGATGATGCCCGCGTGGGGTTCCAGACGGGACCGCGCTTCCCGTCCGAGGTCGAACGGCGCGCCTGCCCATGCGGCCACGTCGCCCTCGTGCGTCGCATCGATGACGACCTTGGCACGCACGCGGTTCGGTTGCGCCATCGCGGTGGGAGCGGGGTTGCCGAACGCGTCGGCCGCCGGCTCCCAACGCACCTCGGCAATTTTCCGTCCGTCCATCCCGACGCCGACCGGGACGGCGCCGTTGATGAACCTGATCGCCTCGAACCTTGAAATCATCCCTCGCCAGATGCGCGCGGCGACGTGGAACTCCCAAGGGACGTCCGACTTGCTCCTCAGCATCGGGTGGTCAACCCCAAGGCTGTCGTAGTGCTCGAGAACCCGGCGCACGAACTCTTCGGCGATCCCGCTCAGGGCCTGCAGGGTGCCCGTGTCGAAGCAGTGAACGCCGTTGGCCGTGATGCCGCCGATGGACGAGGTCGGCTCAAGGATGACCACCGATGATCCGCCGCGGGCGGCGGCGATGGCGGCCGAGCACCCTGCCGCCGTCCCTCCGACCACCAGCACATCCGTATCGATGACTGCTTCCACCGACATGCCGCCGACCTCCCTTGTCATCCAGCATCAATCTGATTGCCCATGACCCTACGAGGCCCTGGGCGGTGATGCCAGCAAATTTTTCCAGGATCAGAAGATCGTTCATGGAACAGGATAGCATGATGCGGTCGTGCCGCCTGCTCTCTTGTGCAATGGCGTTGCATCAAGGCGCTGCTCGGACCATCCCTGCTCGCGGGTGAGGAAGATTCAGCTGGAGCAGCTTGCTTTGAGGCGTCCAGTGCTGGTCGAGGCAACCCCACGAGGCGCGACTGCAACAAGACATTGCTACAGCAAACTTTCCGTGCATGAATATCATGCTGCATCGAAAAAGATATGTGGCTTGCTGAATGGCCGTGGAACTCCGGAGTGCGCCGCGCACCGTGCCGATGCAAGGCGAGTTACAGAGAGGGGGGAGCATATGAACAAGGTTGCCTGCCGCGTCGCGCTGACGCTTGCGCTCGGACTGGGAGTGCCCGCGCTTGCGCGAGCCGCTCCCCTCACCATCGGCGTGCTGACCGACATGTCAGGCGACAATGCGTCCTTTGGCGGCAAGGGCTCGGTCATCGCTGCTGAGATGGCCGCAGAGGATTTCGGCGGAGCGGTCCTTGGCGAGAAAATCAGGATCATATCTGCCAACCATCAGAACAAGCCGGACGTGGGATCGGCCATCGCCCGTCGCTGGTACGACAGCGAGGGAGTGGAGTTGATCGTCGATATTCCCGTCTCGTCGATCGGGTTGGCGGTCCAGGAGGTTGCGCGTCAGGCCAAGAGGATCGTCCTGAATTCAGGAAGCTCGACCGCCCGCCTCGTCGAGGACGCATGCTCGCCGTACGGAGCACAATGGACCTATGACGGATACGCCTTGGCAAAGGGGGTCGCATCGACGCTGGTCAGAACGGGCGCAAAGAAATGGTTCATGATCACCTCTGACTATGCAGGGGGCCTTTCGGTCGAGGCGGAGTTGGAGAAATTCTTGAAGGCCGCGGGCGGCGAGGTGGTCGGGCGCACCCGTCACCCTGTCGGCACGACCGACTATTCCTCCTACCTGCTCGAAGCGAAGGCCAGCGGCGCCGACATCATCGGCGTCGCCAACTTCTCCGCCGACACGATCAACACGCTGAAGCAGGCGCAGGAGTTCGGGATCACCGCGGGCGGACAGCGGCTCGCGGTGTTCTTCATGTCGGCGCCGCAGATCCATGCCGCCGAGCCGGACACTTTCAAGGGACTGGTGTTCACGACCGCCTACGTGTGGAACCGCAATGACGAGACCCGGGCCTGGTCGAGGCGCTTCTTCGCGCGGCACCGGGCGATGCCGTCGGACTTCCAGGCGTCCGTGTACTCCGCGGTGCTGCAATACCTCAAGGCTGTGCAGGCCGCAGGCTCACGCGACGCCGACGCCGTGATGGGGAAGCTCCGCGAGATGCCCGTGGATGACCAGTTCGACCATGGCGGCGTGCTCCGGCCGAACGGAGCGCACGTGCACGACCTGTACCTCGTCCAGGTCAAGGCAAGCGCCGAGCAGTCCGAGCCGTGGGACGACATGAAGGTGATCAGGACGATCCCGGCCGAGGAGGCGTTCAGGCCACTGGCGGAAAGTGCATGTCCGCTGGCGCGTTGAGGATTGAGAAGGTAAGCCAACGTTGACCTTGGTCGGGCGAAGCCAGTGCGCGGACTGCACCCACGAGCTCGCCACCGTGCGCATGCTGAACCGGCTGGAGCGCGTCGGCGAGGCGATGCGGGCCGCATTGAGCGCGTTGACGGCGGTCGCACCGGACTGGCTGCAAGCGATGGCTCTGGCCGCTTGGCATGAGCGGTATGAACTCACGAGCAGTGCTGACCGTACGCAGGTCACGGCCTGGGCCTGCAGCGCCGTGACAGACAGCGCTTGCCAAAACATCCAGCAGGACGCAAGCCGTCAACGTATGGAGTGTTGCATCTCGAGCAGCACGCATCCGGCTTCGCTCAGGAAGGGCCCGTGTGGAGTGCCGGGTGGCCGGCAGGAATAGGCCGGTGCAGCTGCAGATCGCTCGGCCTGCCCGATGGGTCGAAGGTCGCCTGAAAGCATGTAGGCCTTCTCCCAATAGTCATGCATCAACGTTCGTGTGGTTGCCGCACCCGCGGCGAAGCGCCCCAAGCGCGTCCGGCCGCCCGTCTTTGGGACCTCGTCGAGGTCATTGGACAGGATTTTGGCTTCAAGCCCTGCGAAACCGGCTAAGGCCTGCCAGCCCATGCGGTCATCGACGGATTGCATGTCCACTCGAGTTCGCCTGCCGTCCATCGGCATGCACTTCCTCTTCTGTTGTCGCGCGAGGGCGCAGACATAACCGTAGAACGACCCTTGCCCACCCAGGGCGGACCGGTCGGCATGTCGTGCGCCGCCGTTCAATTGCATGCCTCTGGTCCTGCCGGCTGCGAGCAAGTGCCGGCGTGGGTAGACCGTCACCGCCGCGCATCAGGAGGTCGGTGCCGGGCTGATGAATGGACACAACCTCCGTTCAGACACGCCCGCCGCCGACAAGAAAACGGTTTCAGCTATGGACGATTTCCCACATAGTGAAATCGTGATCGGGGTGCAGATCACCCATCATGTCTGTCGCTACGTATTTTGGCGAGCCTGCCCTGGCAAAAGTGATCCTGGCCGCATAAATCACCAACCACGATTTTCAGGTCTCAGAATGCCATTCCAGATAGGAACTACTGGTGTATAAGGCCCCTGACGCGGCGAGGCATGGCATGGGCGTCCTGGCACGAGTGGATGGACACGATGGCAGCAGCCCGCGTCCGGTGCGCGACCATCTTTGGCGCTGCTATCAGGCGAGGAGCATACGTCTTCTTGGGGCCGGACGGCCCAACCTCGCATCACGACGGTAAAGGACCCTGCCGATGACCAATGCCCTCCTGACACCTTACCGCCTGGGTTCCCTCGAACTGCCCAACCGCGTCGTGATGGCGCCGATGACCCGGAACCGGGGCGACAACCCGGAAAACAAGGCGACAGACCTCGTGGCGCGCTACTACGCGCAGCGCGCTTCGGCGGGTCTCATCATCTCGGAGGGAACTTTCGTCAGCCGCCAGGCGGTCGGCTTCATCAACGTGCCTGGAATGTACTCGGACGCCCAGGTTGAGGGCTGGCGCGCCGTGACGGACGCGGTTCATGCGGGAGGCGGCCGCATCTTCGCGCAGTTGTGGCATGTGGGCGCGATCTCCCATCCCGATCTGCAGGAGGACGGAGGCCTGCCGGTCGCACCGTCCGCGGTCAACCCGATGACCAACGCTTTCACGTCCGGCGGCTTCAAATCGACAGTGACCCCGAGGGCACTCGAGACACGGGAAGTCGAGGCGGTCGTCCGGGATTTCGGCCTCGCTGCCGCCCGTGCCGCCAGCGCCGGGTTCGACGGGGTCGAACTGCACGGGGCGAACGGCTATCTTTTCAGCCAGTTCTTCGCCCGCAGTATGAACCAACGCGCCGACCAGTACGGCGGCTCCATCGAGAACCGTGCCCGCTTCCTGTTCGATGTCGTGGCGGAGGTCAGCAAGATCTTCCCGGCAGACCGCATCGGGTTGCGCCTGAATCCGGCCGTGCACAACCTGTCCGGAATCACCTTCGACGACGAAACGCTGCCGCTGTTCGACTATCTGGTTGACCGGGTCAACGCGGCCCCGCTGGCTTATCTGCACGTCATGGAGCCGATCAACGATCTGGAAGGCTTGCCGCCGCACCTGATCCACCCTTCGGTGGCGGCATACTTCCGCAAGAGGTACCGGGGCGCCTTGATCGGCGCCGTGGATTATACGTGGGACAGCGCCAACGAGGCATTGCGGCGAGGCGACGTCGACCTCGTCGCGTTCGGCCGCGCCTACATCGCGAACCCCGACCTGGTCGAACGGTTCGCCGCCGGAGCGCCGCTTGCGAGGCCGTCGCGCGAAACCTTCTACGCGGGCGGGGCAAAAGGATATGTCGACTATCCCCGGGCCGGCGAGGCAGAGTTGGCAGCCGACCATGGAAGCGCCGTCCAGTTGCATGAGCGCTATGCGGAAACGCGCGCCCGGTCGCGCATCAACGCAGACGACTGATGGCCGGGATAGGGCGATGGTCCCTCCTTTCGCGACCGGCTGCAGCAGCCCGGCCGCTCAATCCTGTTCGAGCAACGCGTCGATCAGGATCGGCGTCCTGCGCGCCCTGATGCCCGTCGCGTGATGGATCGCGTTGGCGATCGCCGGGGCCATCCCGACGACCCCGGTCTCGCCAACCCCCTTCACGCCCAGCGGGTTCACCTCGTCGTCGTCCTCGTGGATCATGTCCACGGTGACGTCGGGCACGTCCGCGTTCACTGCGAGGTGGTAGCTGGCGAGGTCGGTGTTGGCGAACCGGGCGCGAGAGCGGTCAAACACGCCCTCTTCCATCAGCGCGTGACTGGCCCCCCAGATCATGCCTCCCATCAGTTGGCTGCGGGCCGTCCGCGGATTGATGATCCGCCCGCAGGCGAAGACCCCGACAAGGCGTCCAAGCGCCACGCGGCGAGTCAAAGGATCGACCCTCACTTCGGCAAACTGCGCGCCGAAGCTGAACATGGTGTGCGTGTCGCTGAACGGGCCGGCCTGCGCCAGGCGTCCATCGAGCGCGCTCGTCACTTGGTCACTGCTGAGTTGACGCGGCGTGAACTGCGCCGCCGCCTCGAACGAGCCGTCCGGCAGCCTCGCCACCAAGGCGTCCAAGGCAAGGGCCGCGCCATCGGAGGCGACGATCCGGCCACCCACGATATCGAGCGGCCCGCAGTCCCGTCCGGCGAACGGGGCGGCATCGCGGGCCATCGCAAGCAGCTCGGCCCGTGCCTTGCGGCAGGCGAGCCGCACGGCCGACCCGGCCGATGCCGTCGTGGACGAGCCGGCGCTCATCGGCCCGATCGGCAGGTCGCTCGAACCGAGCGACACGGACACATGGTTGACCGGCACGCCGAGGTCCTCGGCGGCGATCTGGCCCAGGATGGTGTAGGTTCCGGTGCCGAGGTCGTGCGCGCTGACGCGCACCTGCACGGCGCCGCCGGCGGTCACGCGGACCGCGGCGGCCGACACGGCACGGTAGGCAGGATACCAGGCCGCGGCGCAACCCCAGCCGAGCAGCCGGCCGTCGTCCGACCGCATCGAGCCAACCTGCGCCGTCCGGCGCTCCCAGCCGAACAGCTCCGCGCCGCGCCGGAAGCAGGCCGTCAGCGACCGGCTGCTGTAGGGCGTGCCGCTGACCGGGTCGCGGTCAGGCTCGTTGCGGAGACGCAGCTCGATGGGGTCCATCCCGAGCGCTGCCGCCAGTTCATCGAGCGCACTCTCCTGGGCGAAGTTCACCGGGTATTCGAGCGGCGCCCGCATGTAGCCGGGCGTGTTGACATCGGTCGGCACCGCGAACTCGCGGGCGCGGATGCTCGGCACGGCGTAGATGTGCGTCGAGTAGTGCGTGCCCGGCAACGCCGCCATGTCGGCGCGGGACACCTGCGTCCAGTTCTCGTGCCCGTAGGCGAGCAGGCGCCCGTCGCGAGAGGCGCCCAGGCTGACCTTCTGGCGTGTTTCCGGTCGGAAGGAGCCGACCGTGAAGCCGTGCGCCCGGGATACCACCAGCTTGACCGGGCGACCAACGCGCCGCGCGGCGAGCGCCGTCAGGGCCGTATGCCAGAACACGGATGCCTTGGCGCCGAACCCGCCACCCACGTAGGGACTGGAAACGTGCACATGGTCGCGCGGGATGCCGAGCACGTCGGCGACGCCGGCCTGGGTGCCGATCACCCACTGCGTGGGCAGATCCAGGTGAAGCTGATCACTGAGCCAGCGGGCCGTCGTACTGTAAAGCTCGATCGGGTTCTGGTGCATGGCGGCGGTGTGGTACTCGCCGGTGATGGTGACGGGCGCATTCGCCAGCGCCGCCTCTGCATCCCCGATATCCACCGACACGGCCGCCAACGGGATCGCCCGGTCGAGTTCCGCATGGAGGTCGGCGTGGCCCTCGCCGGGTTGGTAGTCGATCCGCAACAGGCCGGCGGCCTGCTCCGCAGCTTCCTGGGTGTCCGCGACGACCAGCGCGACGATCTGGCCGTGATGGGCGATGTCCGCCGACCCCAGCGGATTGGCGCTTGATTGGAACCGTCCGCCGGTCCCAAGGAAGCCGCCGTTCCCGAGCTTCTCGTTCAGGCTGCTGTGGGTCAGCACGAGGCGCACGCCCTCGACGGCCTCGGCCGCAGCCGACTCGATGCTCCTGATGTGGCCGCGCGCGATCGGACTCGTTGCGAGCGCCGCATAGGCCATGCCGGGGAACGGCACGTCCGCGGCGTAGCGTGCAGCTCCCGTGACCTTGGCGCGTGCATCCGACCGAGGAATGGGCTTCCCGATGACGTCGTTCATGGCATGACCTCGCGGCTTGCGGCTGTGATCAGGGCACGGGCGACGACCCGTGGCCCCAGCGTCAGTTTGACGCGGTTCTCCCCGCGCGCGCTGGCGCCGGCGAACGCGGCCCGGCCGGCCTCCAGGGCCAGGGCGTCCGTGAACGGACGGCCACGCAGCGTCGCCTCAGCCTCCCGGCTACGCCAGGGCCTGGTCGCCACTCCGCCCAGCGCGATCCGGGCGTCCTCCACCTGGCCGCCCTCCATCCGCAACGCCACGGCGGCAGACGCGACCGCGAAGGCATAGCTCTGGCGATCGCGGACCTTCAGGTAGACGGATCGGCGGCCCATCGGGGTCGCTGGGATCAGGATCGCCGTGATCACGTCGCCGGGACAGAGGTTCGTTTCCCGATCCGGCCGGTCGCCAGGCTCCCGGTGCAGCTCCTCGAACGGGACCGTGCGCCGGCCATCGCTGGAGGCGACCTCGACCTCCGCCCCGAGTGCGGCCAAGGCGACGCCCCAATCGCCGGGATAGGTGGCGATGCAGGCCTCCGACGTGCCGAGGACCGCGTGGTCGCGGTTGGCGCCGTCGAGTGCCGAGCAGCCGCTGCCCGGCGCGCGCTTGTTGCAGGCCGACCGCCCGTCCCGGAAGTAGCCGCACCGGGTGCGCTGCAGGACGTTGCCGCCCACTGTCGCCATGTTGCGCAGCTGCTGCGAGGCCGCCTGTTGCAAGCTCTCCGACAAGCCCGGGTAGTCGCGCCGGATCACGTCGTGCTCCGCGATGTCCGCCATTTTCGCCAGGGCGCCGATGCGCAGCCGCTGCGGCGTGACCTCGACTTGGTCCAGGCCGGGCAGGCGGCCGATGTCCACGACGTGCGACGGTGCCGCCACGTCGCCACGCATCAGGTCGACGAGAGTGGTCCCGCCGGCCAGCAGCGCCGTTCCGGGTTCGCCGGCAGCCAAGATGGCGTCATCCAGGCTTTCGGCCCGGCGATAGGCGAAGGGGGTCATGCCGACATCTCGCGCGCGCCCTGCCGCACGGCTGCGACGATGTTCGGGTAGGCGGCGCACCGGCAAAGGTTGCCGCTCATGTACTCCCGGATGTCATCGTCGCTGCTCGCATGTCCTTCGAGGACGCAGGCCACCCCGGACATGACCTGTCCCGGCGTGCAATAGCCGCACTGGAGGGCATCGTGGTCGATGAACGCCTGCTGCATGGGGTGCAGCGAGCCGTCCTCGCGCAGCAGGCCCTCGACCGTCCGGACGTCGAGGCCTTGGGTGCCAACTGCCAAGATGAGGCAGGAAAGGACACGGCGCCCGTTTACGTGCACCGTGCAGGCGCCGCATGTTCCCTGGTTGCACCCTCCCTTGGCGCCGGTGAGGCCCAGCCTCTCCCGCAGCAAATCCAGAAGCGTGGTCCGCACGTCGCAGGACACGGCCTCCGGGCGGCCGTTCACCGTCAGTTGGATCGTCTCGGTCAGCACTGGACCAGCTCCTTTGGAGAACGCGGCTTTGCGAGCAACCGCTTTCCAGAAATGGCGAACCATCGCGTTCCCGGATAGGCCAATGGTCCGAAACTCTTGCACAATACTCCAGGTCGCCGCATTTATTGTCCGGGGTTCATATCCGCCGCAACCTGCAAACAGGACGAGACGCCGCCGCCATGCTTGACGAACTCCGGAACTTGGTCGCGCGGCACTCGGTCGAGGGAAGCACGGAGTCTCCGGTGCCGCGATTGACGCTGCACCGGTCGGCTCGCCCGACGGAGCCGGTCCAGGTGCTGCACCGTCCTGCGCTGTGCATCGTCCTCCAGGGAGGGAAGCGCGCGTTCCTCGGCACGCGTGTCTTCGCCTACGACCCCGAAACCTACCTGATCCTTTCGGTCGAGCTGCCGTTGACGAGTGCTGTCGTCGAAGCGGACCGCGGCCGACCGTATCTTGGGATGTCGCTCGCTTTCGAGAGATCAATCCTGTCGCCGCTCATCCTCGAAGTGGACGCTGCCGCGCCAGCCAGGCCGCTCACTGCGGGGCTGACGCAAAGCCCGCTCGGCGCGGAGCTCCTCGATCCCCTGCTTCGTTTCCTGCGCCTGCTGGATCACCCGGCCGACATAAGCTTCCTCGCTCCCCTCATCGAGCGCGAGATCCTCTTCCGGTTGCTTCGTGGACCGCAGGCGTCAGTCTTATGCCAGATCGCGACGGCGGGCAGCCGGGCAGCCCGGATCGAGCGGGCAACAACCTGGATCAAGGAAAATCACGCCGAGCCGATCCGCATCGAGGCCTTGGCCGATCTGGCAAGCATGAGCCCGTCCGCGTTCCACCAGCACTTCAAGACCCTGACGACGATGAGCCCGGTGCGGTACCAGAAGCAGATCAGGCTGCAGGAAGCACGCCGCCTCATGATATCGGGACAGTTCGACATGGCACGGATCGGCTTCGCGGTGGGATATGGGAGTCCCTCGCAGTTCAGCCGGGAATACCGGAGTGCGTTCGGAACCACGCCGAAGCGAGATGCGGTCCGGCTCCGCTTTGGAGACCATCAACGAGAAGCCGGAACACCTGACTTGTGATGGGGGCGGGCCTGTCCTTTTCAGGGCCGGCCATGGTCGGTGTTCTCACGCCGGGCTGGGGGCGCCGAACTCGGCCCGGATGGCGGCGGAGTGCTCGCCGATGCCCGGCACAGAGCCAAGCTTGGCTGCTCCGCCGCTATGCAGGACGGGCGGAGCCGCCATGGTCGCAGGACCGTTCGGCGTGCCAACCTCTATTCGTCTCAATGCAGGATGCTGGGCGAGCGCCGCGAGATCGTTGACGAAGCCGAAAGCCGTGTTGCCTGCCGAAAGTCGCGCCGCTGCATCGGTGCGGGACAGGGCAGCAAAACAGGCGGCCACCATGCCATCCAACGCCGGACGGTTGGCAACTCGGGCCGTGTTGCTCTCGAAGCCCGGTTGCAGCGGCAAGCCTGGGTTCTGCAGGAGGTGCGTGCAAAAGGACTGCCATTCCCGTTCATTTTGGATCGCGATCAAGACAGACGTGCCGTCACTGGTCTCGAAAGCGCCGTAGGGGCAGATCGACGGATGCGCCAGCCCCAAGCGCGCCGGCGTCCGGCCAGTCCCTTCGAAATACAGCAGTGGAACATTCATCCAGTCTGCCATCCCGTCGAACAGGCTGACCTTCAAACCTTGCCCAAGTCCCGTCTTGCCCCGCGCGATCAGTGCCTCCAGCACGCCCGCGTGCGCCGCCATGCCACAGGCGATGTCGCATGCGGACACGCCGACACGGCCCGGGCCTGCCGGATGCCCGGTGATGCCGGCCAGCCCGCTTTCCGCTTGCACCAGCAGGTCATAAGCCTTCATCCCGGCGTAGGCATTTCCTTCGCCGTAGCCGCTGATGTCGACCGTGATCAGTCGGGGAGACTGCTCCCGCAGCGCTTCCGAACCGAAACCCGCTCGGGCCGCAGCACCCGGAGCCAGATTCTGGATGAACACGTCGGCTTGCGCGAGCAGCCTGCGCAGCAGGGCGGCATCGTCGGGGTGCTTGATGTCGGCCACCAGGCTCTGCTTGCCGCGGTTCAGCCAAACGAAATAGCTCGACAGCCCGCCCACGGCCGTATCGTAGCCGCGAGCAAAATCGCCCTCCTGCCGCTCGATCTTGATGACCCGGGCGCCCGCGTCGGCCAGCTTGCATGAGCAATACGGCGCCGCCACCGCCTGTTCGAGCGACAGCACAAGCAAGCCGTCGAGTGCGCCCATCAGTATGACCGCGGCAGGCCGAGGACGTGCTCCGCGACGTACGACAGGATCAGGTTCGTGCTGATCGGAGCGACTTGGTACAGCCGAGTCTCACGGAACTTGCGCTCGATGTCGTACTCCTCGGCGAAGCCGAAGCCGCCATGGGTTTGGATGCAGGCCTCGCCAGCGGCCCAGGACGCCTCGGCCGCCAGCATCTTCGCCACATTTGCCTGCTCCCCACAGGGCAGCCCGGCCTCGAACCGCTCCAGCCCGTCGCGCACCAGCAGTTCGGCGGCACGCATCTGAGCATACGCGCGGGCGACCGGGAATTGGATGCCCTGGTTCTGCCCGATTGGGCGGCCAAACACCTTGCGCTCGTTGGCGTAGGCGACCGACTTGGCGGTGAACCACTTGGCGTCGCCGATGCACTCTGCTGCGATCAGCAGCCGCTCGGCGTTCATGCCGTCCAGGATATAACGGAATCCCCGCCCTTCCTCCCCCAGAAGGGAATCGGTTGGAATGTGCATCTCGTCGAAGAAAACCTCGCATGAGTTGTGGTTCATCATCGTCCGGATCGGCCGGATGGTCAGGCCCGATACGGCCTTCATGTCGATGATGAAAGTGGACAGGCCCTCCGTCTTCTTGGCAGTCTGCTCGCGCGGCGTGGTGCGCGCGAGCAGCAGCATGAGATCGGAGTGCTCGGCCCGGCTGGTCCAGATCTTCTGGCCATTGACCACATAGCCGTCGTTGTCGCGCCGTGCTGTGGTGCGCAGCGCCGTCGTATCCGTGCCGCTGCCGGGTTCGGTCACGCCGAACGCTTGCAGGCGCAGCTCGCCCGACGCGATCTTGGGCAGGTAGCGCCCCTTCTGCTCGGGCGAGCCGTGCCGCAGGATGGTGCCCATGGTATACATCTGGGCGTGGCACGCGCCGCCGTTGCAACCCTCCGCCTGCACGGTTTCCAGGATCGCCGCGGCGGCCGAGATGCCTAGGCCGGAGCCGCCATATTCCTCCGGAATCAGCACGGACAGGTAGCCGGCCTCCGTCAAGGCATTCACGAACTCGGTCGGGTAGCCGCGGACCTCGTCCAGCTTGCGCCAATACTCGCCCGGAAAGCGGGCGCACAGCTTGCGCACCTCCTCGCGGATTTCAGAATGGTCCTCTCGGGTCGTCAAGGCGACGTCCATGGCCGTGTCCTTTGCTTGGGGCTAGACCGGGTCCCACCCGAACACGTCCTGGCTGCGGTCGAGGGGAACGAGGCTGGGCCGGAACGCCGGGCCTGCATGTTCGGCGATCAGCTCCGGCGTCCAGCCGTCGCTGCGCTGCACCGAGCGCAGGGGGCGGCTTTGGCTCATCAGGAAGATCTCGTGGTGCCGGGTCGCGAACACCTGCCCGGTGACGCCTGCCGCCGCGTCGGAGGCGAGGAACACCGCCATCGGCGCGTTCTTGTCGGGCGTCATCTGCTGCAGCTTCGCCACCCGCGCCTGCTGCTCCGGCGTGTCCGCCGGGATCGAGCTGGTCATGCGGCTCCAGGCAAAGGGCGCGATGCAGTTGGAGCGCACGCCGAACCGCTGCATGTCGAGCGCGATCGACTTCGACAGCGCCACGATCCCAAGCTTCGCCGCCGAATAGTTCGCCTGCCCGAAGTTGCCGACCAAGCCCGATGTGCTCGTCATATGGACAAATGCGCCGCTGCCCTGCTTGCGGAAGTGCTCGGCGGCGGCGCGGCTGACGAAGAAGCTGCCGTTCAGGTGCACGTCGATCACGCCCGTCCAGTCCTCTGGCGACATCTTGTGGAAGATCATGTCGCGCAGGATGCCGGCGTTGTTCACCACGGCGTCGATCCGGCCAAACTCGTCCATCGCGCATTGCACGATCCGCTGCGCGCTGCTCCATTCCGCCACGCTGTCCGTGCTGATCGCCGCCTGCCCGCCGCGTTGCTCGATGATCTGCTTGGTTTGCTCGGCCGGCGTGGCGGACAGCCCCTCGCCGCCCAGCGATGCGCCGACATCGTTGATCACGACCGCGGCCCCGGCCATCGCCATCGCCACCGCGATCTCCCGGCCGATCCCGCCGCCCGCGCCGGTCACGACCGCAACCTTGCCGGCCAACATGGTCCCTTCTGGCATCCGCTTCTCTCCTAGCTCGGCAGGTTCAGGACGGCCTTGGCGAGGATGTTCCGCTGCACCTCGTTCGAGCCGCCGTAGATCGTCACCGGCCGTGCCTGGATGAATTGCCCGGCCGGATTCAGCTCCCGGTTGCCGCCCATCGGCTCCAACAGGCCGCTGTTTTCGCCCGCGATCTCCAGCATGGCTTCGGTGATCCGCTGATACAGCTCGCTCTGGTTCAGCTTCAGCATCGAAACGTCGGCGCCCAGCAACTCGCCCCGGCGCAGCCGCTCGACGTAGCTCTCATAGAGCGACGTGTGGTCGGCGAGATCGAGCCGCAGCCGGACATAGCAGTCCTGGAAGGCGCCGTCCTCCCACGCATCCATGTGCTGGGCCAGCAGCCGCAACCGGTCGAGCGCATAGGCCGACTGCTTCGGCGATCCGATCATCACCCGCTCGAACCCGAGCAGGGCCTTCGCCATGGTCCAACCCTGGTTGACTCCGCCGACCAGGTGGTCCGCCGGCACCCTGACGTCGTCGAAGAACACCTCGCAGAACTCGTCGTGCATATCGAGGTTGATGATCGGCCGCACCGTGATGCCCGCCGCGTCCATCGGCACGAGCAGGAAACTGATTCCCTCCTGCTTCTTGGCCGCCTTGTCGGTGCGGGCCAGCAGGAAGATCCAGTTCGCGTCGTTGGCCAGCGTGGTCCAGGTCTTCTGCCCGTTGATCACCCACTCCCCGCCGTCCAGCACGGCCGTGGTCGACAGGCTGGCAAGATCGGAGCCGGCGTTCGGCTCGCTGTAGCCCTGGCACCAGATGTCCTCGCCGGCCAGGATCCGTGGCAGGAAACGCTCCTTCTGCGCCTGCGTCCCGTAGCGGATCAGCAACGGGCCGAGCATGACAATGCCGTGGTCGTTGGTGCGGGCGGCGCCGTGCCGCTCGAACTCCTCCATCATCGCGAGCTGTCGGGCGCCCGACAATCCCATGCCGCCATGTTCGCGCGGCCAACCGGGCGCGATCCACCCCTGGCGGGACAAGGCCATGTACCACGGCTTGTTGTCGCGCCAGTGCAGGCGCTTGGCCGGGTTGCGAAGCTCGGGCGGGTAGTTCGCCTGCAACCAGGTCCGGACCGTGCCCCGGAAAGCAGTCTCGTCCATCACGCTGAGGTCGGCATCGTCGCGAAGGTCGTGCTCAGGCATGGTCCTACTCCTCGACTTGTTCCGGGACGGCGGCGGCATACCGGCTCCGATGGAGCCGGGCCGAGCCGAAGGCGTTGGCAAGGACCATCGCGCGGCGCAGGTACAGGCCGACGTCGTACTCGTCGGTGTAGCCGATGCCGCCATGCATCTGGATGCCTTCCCGCGTGACGAGCAGGGCCGCCGTGGCGGCGCGGGCCTTCGCGCGGGAGACGGCGGCCTGGCGCCGCGGCCGCGGCGCGCCGGCGTCCAGCACCGCGGCCGCGCTTTCGACGCTGGCTCGGGTCAGGGCGCATTGCAGCTTCAGGTCGGCGGCCCGGTGCTGCAGCGCCTGGAAGCTGCCGATCGGCCGCCCGAACTGCTTGCGCGTGCGCAGGTAGTCCAAGGTCAGCTCGAAGCTGCGCTCCATCACGCCGAGCAGGCTGGCCGCGGTCAGCAACGCCGCTTCCTCGATGGCGTCGGACAGATCGCCGGATATGAACCGGCCGGGGGCGCCGGCCAGCGACAGCGTTCCGTAGTGGCCGCCGTCCTGCGTATCCGCGGTCGCCAGGTGGACGCCCGGCGCGTCGGCCAGCACCAGTGCCAGGCCGCCACGGACTGCCACAAGGAAGCTGTCCGCGCCGGCGGCCATGGGAACGAACACCTTGCGGCCGGTCACGTGCCCGGCCTCGAACACCGTGTCGTGCCCCGGCTCGACCGTGTCCGCACGCTCCTGCCAGGCCGGGATGACCACCTGGTCGCCATTCAGGAGTTCCGGCAGGTCCTCGGATGGCAGCGCCCGGGCCGCGCAGGCGCAGGCGATAAGCGGCTCCGGCGCCAGGCCGGCGGCGAGTTCCTCCGCCAGGGCGCAAAACTCCGCCATGCCAAGGCCTGCCCCGCCGTCGGCTTCCGGAACGCGCAGGCCGACCCACCCCATCTCGCAGATCTGCCGCCACACGGCACGGTCGAAACCCGGCAAGCCGAAGCGCAGCGCGCGGACGCGCCCCAGACCGCCGTCGCGCGGCGCCACCGCGGCGACGCTGTCGCGCAACATGCGGAGGTTCTCTTCGCGCTCGGTGCTCATGCCGAAGCCCCGAACACGGCGAAACCGTGGTCAACGACGACCACGTCCCGCTCGGCAACCCGGGCACGGAACGACCCGCCGCGCCACATCTCCGTCCTGATCGTCTCGCCCGGGAACACCGGGGCGGAGAACCGCAGCCCGACCTGGCGGATCGCGCCTGGGTCGTAGCCTCCCAGGCCGCGCAGCAATGCGTGAGTGACGACCCCGAACGTGCAAAGGCCGTGCAGGATCGGACGGGGGAAACCGGCACGGGCAGCGACGTCCGGGTCCGCATGAAGCGGGTTGTCGTCGCCGTTCAGCCGGTAGTACAGCGCCTGCTCGGGCCGTGTCGGCAACTCGACCACGAGGTCGGGCGGTGTTTCCGGCATGGGATGCGGCGTCGGCGTCGGCTTGGCGGCGCCCCCGAACCCGCCATCGCCGCGGAGGAAGGTGGTCGCCGCCGTGACGGCCAGCA
>CAXSEX010000016.1:0-22381 GCA_964236415.1 uncultured Acetobacteraceae bacterium
AGATGAACAACGGCTGCATCTGCTGCACCGTGCGCGGCGACCTGATCCGCATCGTGGGCGGCCTGATGAAGCGCAAGGGCGGGCTGGACGGCATCATCATCGAGACGACCGGCCTCGCCAACCCGGCGCCCGTGGCCCAAACCTTCTTCGTCGATGACAACGTGCGCGCCCGCACCCGGCTCGACGCCATCGTCACCGTCGTGGACGCGAAGCACCTGCTGGCCCGGCTGGAGGACAGCCACGAGGCGGAGGAGCAGGTGGCGTTTGCCGACGTGATCGTGCTGAACAAGACCGACCTCGTGACGCCGGAGGAGCTGGACGCCGTGGAGGCACGCATCCGCGGCATCAACCGCTTCGCCCGGATCCACCGCACCAGCCGCGCCGCCGTCTCCATCGACCAGGTGCTGGACCAGGGCGCCTTCGACCTGGCCCGCGTCTTGGAGCGCGAGCCCGGCTTCCTCGACAGCGACGAGCATTCGCACTCCGACCAGGTGATCAGCATGAGCTTCGAGGCGAAGCGCCCCATCGACTCCGAGAAGTTCAACGCCTGGATCGGCACGCTCTTGGCGGAGAAGGGCCAGGACATGCTGCGCACCAAGGGCATCCTCGCCTATGCCGGCGACGACCGCCGCTTCGCGTTCCAGGCGGTGCACATGATCGCCGACGGCGGCTTCATCGGGCCGTGGGCGCCGGGGGCGGAGCGCACGTCCAAGATCGTGTTCATCGGGCGCAACCTGAACCGCCCGCAGCTGCGCCGCGGCTTCGAGGCGTGCCAGGCCGGGGTGCCGCAGGCCATGGCATCGCACGTCGGGGCGGCCACCGCTTGAGCCAGGCGCTGGATCGGCAGTTCCTGCTGGACAGCCGCGGCGCCAGCCGGGAGCTTGGCGCCTTCGTCGTGGGCGCGGCGTTCGACCATGCCGGTGCCACGGCCGGCTTTGCCCTGGGCGACGGCACGCTGCGCCTCGCCTCCCCGGACCCGGCGGCGGACTGGCCAACCGTGGGGGCGCATCACGGCGCCGTCCTCGCCATCGCCGCCGACGCGCGCCCGGGTTTCGTCACCGGCGGCGATGATGGCCGGTTCCTGCGCACCGGCCTGGACGGCACGGTTGCGGAGGTTGCACGCTTCGGCTCGAAGTGGGTCGAGCACGCGGCGGCGTTCGCCGACGTGAA
Source organism: uncultured Acetobacteraceae bacterium (assembly GCA_964236415.1). Lineage (GTDB taxonomy): Bacteria > Pseudomonadota > Alphaproteobacteria > Acetobacterales > Acetobacteraceae > CAHJXG01. Next base: position 1,171 of record CAXSEX010000016.1, read on the forward strand.
GTCCGGCGTCCTCGCCTGCGGCGTCGGGAAAACCGTGCATCTGTTCACCGTCGCGGGCGAGCCGCTGAAGGCGCTGGCGCACCCTTCGACCGTCACCGGCCTCGCTTTCGACGGCAAGGGCAAGCGTGTCGCCGCATCCCACTACAACGGGTGCAGCCTGTGGTTCGTCGCCGCCAAGACCGACAGCCCGCGCGTCCTGGAATGGAAGGGCAGCCACACCGGCATCGTGCTGCACCCGGCGGCCGACGCCGTTGTGACATCCATGCAGGAGAACGCCTTGCACGGCTGGCGCCTCGCGGACGGCCAGCACATGCGGATGAGCGGCTACCCCAGCAAGACCGAAAGCATGTCGTTCACCCGCAACGGCAAGTGGCTCGCGACGGCGGGCGCGGAGAGCATCGTCTTGTGGCCGTTCTCCGGCGGCGGCCCGATGGGCAAGGCGCCGACCGAGCTGGCAGGCGGCGACAATGTCCTTTGCACCCGCGTCGCCTGCCATCCGCAGCACGAGGCGGTGGCGGCTGGGTTCTCGGACGGGCTGGTGGCGCTGGCGGACATCGCGACTGGGCGCATCCTGCCGGTGGCACCGCCGGGCCGCGGCGCGGTGTCGGCGCTGGCATGGAACGCGGATGGTTCCCGCCTGGCGCTGGGAACCGAGACCGGGTTCGCCGCGCTGATCGATCTCACCCCACGCTGACGGAGGCCGTCATGGACCGCATCACGACTCAGGGCATGTCGATGCCTAAGCTCGGCCTCGGCACCTGGCGCATGAAGGGGGCGGAGTGCGCGGAGGCGGTGCAGCGCGCCTTGAGCCTCGGCTACCGCCACATCGACACGGCCGAGATGTACGGCAACGAGGAGGCGGTCGGCGAGGCGCTGGCCAACGCCGGGGTGCCGCGGGGCGAGGTGCACGTGACGAGCAAGGTGTGGCATGAGAACCTGTCCGCCGACGCCATGCAGCGGTCGATTGATGCGTCCTTGGCGAAGCTGCGGACGGACTACGTGGACCTTTACCTGATCCACTGGCCCAGCGTGGGCATGGATCTGCCGGATGCCGTGCACAACCTGATGCGGGTGAAGGAGCAGGGGAAGGCTCGGGCCATCGGGGTGAGCAATTTCCCGGTGGCGCTGCTGCGGCGCGCGGTCGAGGAGGTCGGGGCGCCCATCGCCTGCAACCAGTTCGAGTACCACGTGCTGCTCGGGCAATCGTCGCTGACGGGCTATTGCCAGTCGCACGACGTGGCGGCGTCTGCCTACGCGCCGCTGGCCCAGGGCCGGCTGGCCGAGCATGAGGAGCTGCAGGCCATCGCCCGCAAGCACGGCGCGACCCCGGCGCAGGTGGCGTTGAAGTGGCTGCTGGACCAGCCAGGCGTGGCTGCGATCCCCAAGGCGACGCGGGCCGAGAGCCAGCAGGCCAACCTGGATGCGCTGCGGATCGATCTGGACGACACCGACCGCGCGGTGATCTCGATGCTGCCGAAGACGCAGCGGTTCGTGAACCCCGGTTGGGCGCCGGTTTGGGACGCGGCGGCCTGAATTCAGTGCGGCCATGCACGATTTGCGGACCGTCACGGTCGCCGAACGGCCCGACCTTATCCCGACCGTTGCGGACTGGCTTTGGCAGGAGTTCTGGCGCGCGGACGGCTGCACGCTTGAGCAGACTCGCCAAGCAGTTGCCCAGGCGCAGCATCCATCAGGGGTGCCGCAATGCTTCGTCCTGCTGCGGGGCGACCAGCCTATCGGAACCGCAAGCCTCGCAGCCGAGGACCTGGATGAGCGGCCCGACCTGACACCTTGGCTGGCCGGGGTCTATGTTGTCCCGGCGCAACGACGGCAGGGCCATGTCGCCCGCCTGATCGCCGCGGTCGAAGCGGCTTGCCGGTCCGCCTCGATCCCGACTCTTTGGCTTTACACCAGCACCGCCGAGCAGGTGTACGCCCGGGCCGGATGGCAGAATGCCGGGTCCGTCGAACGCCGCGACAAGCGGCCGACGACGCTGATGCGCCGCGACCTTATCGCATGCGCGTCAGGCTGACGGGACCGTCACCCCGATCATGTCGCCTTCCCGCAGCAGCGCCGCCAACCGTCCGGCGTCCCAACCCTCTGTGCCGGCCGGGCGCTGCGGCAGGACCATCCAGCGGTAGTCGGCGGTGCTGTCCACCACGCGGATGCGCTGCCCTTCCGGCAGCACCGTGCCGAACTCGGCCAGCACGCCGCGGGGATCGCGGACCGCCCGGGCGCGGTAGCCCGGCGACTTGAACCAGAACGGCGGGTAGCCCAGGACCGCCCGCGGATAGCAGCTGCACAGGGTGCAGACGACCAGGTTGTGCGTCTCGTCCGTGTTCTCCAGCACGCCCAAGGGGGGCAGGCCGCGCATGGCGATGCCCATCGCCTCCGCCGCCTGCGCGCCGTCGCGCAGCAGCAGGGCGCGGTACTCCGGGTCGGTCCAGGCGCGGGCGACCATGCGCGCGCCCTGGGCCGGGCTGGCGCAGTCGGTCTGCGCCACGCGCTCGGCGATCTCCTCCGCGGTGGCGATGCCCTTGCTCGCGAGCAGCGACTTGAGGCCGGCCAGCAGGCGTTCGCCCGGGGCCTCGATCAACGGGGTCATGCGGCCTCCAGCCAGTTCTCGTATAGCTCCACGACGATCTCGTCCCCGCCTGCGTCCGGCCAGATCGACCGCGGCTCGAACGCGACGTGATACAGCGCGAGCGTCGGCGCCGGGCGGGCGAAGGCCAGGTCCTCGGGGTTGCGGAACGCGCCGAGTTGCCGGACCACCGTTCCGAGGCGCCCGCGCAGGTAGTGCGGCGTGCGGATGTGGCAGGGGCCGCGCGCTTCCGGCCAGTCGTCCCGCACGCGGACGGCAGCGCCGGGCGCCAGCGTCACGCCTGCTCCAAGGCGGCGCGCAGCTCGGCTTCCGAGATCACGCCGCGGGTCAGCAGGTTGTCGGCAATCGAGCGTATCCAGCGCTGGTAGTACGACAGCCGGGCGTACTCGGCCTCCGGGATGGCCTCGATGCCGCGCCGCAGCTCATCGACCGACATCACGCCCTTGGCGCCCAGGATGCCGCGGATCGCGTCCACCTCCCGGTCGAACGGCGTCAGCGCGTGCGTCCCGGTGTCGATCGGCTCGCACAGGAACTTGGAAACGCCGCCCATGTCGTGATGGGCGCGCGGGCGTCCGGGGGCTTGGCTTGGCTCGCTGGGGTTCATTGGATGGTCTCGCCGGGGATCAGGCCCCAGACCTCGCTGCGCTTCATCCAGCCACGATACTCCTGCACCTGCACCTGGCACCAGTCCGATGCGGCGTCGCAGGCGCGCAATCTGACGATGACCCCGGGCTTCAAGCGCGCGACCGGTTCCGCGTCGTCCCGGGCGTCGCGGCGCAGCACCTGCTCGCCGCCGGTCACGACGCCGGTGCGCCTTGGGGCCAGCGTCGCCTGATGCACCCAGCCCTTGGTGTTCTCCTGATCGCGCACCAGGCGCCAATCCTCGAACTCGCGCTCGATCTGCACCGGCAGGTCGCGGCGCTTGTAAACCCAGATGATGGGATATCGCTTGCCGGGGCCGATCCGCATGTAAACCTCGTCGGCGCGCAAGGCGGCGAAGCGCGGCAGCGGCATGCCGGTGACGCTGCCCTTGGCTGGCTCGGGCGGCTTCTCCGCCGCGGGGGGCGGCGCGGGGGCAGGGACAGGGGCCGTGGGACGGGCTGCCGGGTGCTTGGCGGCTGCTCCAGGCTTGGGCTGCACCACCGGCGCTGCATCCCGCCGGGCCGGCGCGTGCGGCGCGGCCCGCGCCGGCATGCGGGACGCGGGCGGGGCAGGGGCCTGTTGCGCCGCCGCCGGCATCACGGGCAACAGCAGCGCAAGGAGGGCGAGGAGCCGTGGGACCATGCGCCCTTCCTGCCAAGGAGGGCGGCGCCGGGTCAAGTTCAGAGCGAAATGATCTGGCCGCCCGCCGCGGCCGAAAGGAACGTGGGCACGCCCGCGACCTCCACCCCGCGCCACAACGGCGCCCCGTCCAGCCCGGCCATCCGCAGCCCGGCGTCGCACGCCAGCAGGCCCACCCCCAGCTCGGCCGCCACGTCCCGCAGCTCGTCCAGCCCGGCGACGCCCGCCGCCCGCACCGCCGCGTCCCGCGCCGAGTCCTCCAGGCCGGACCAGTCCTGCAGCAGCGCATGGCACCCCGCGTTGGTCGCGAACACGCAGACCCGGCGGCCCAGCGCGGCGGCGCCGGCGGCCAGCACAAAGGCATAGTGCGCCCGCTCGTGCCCGCCGGAAATCAGCAGGATGCCGAGCGGCTCAGCCATGCGCCGAAAGGTCCCGCAGTGTCGGATGGTCGCCGCAGGCCGGGCAGGCCGGGTCGCGGCGCAAGCGCACGGTGCGAACGCGGGCGGAAAGCGCGTCCCAGATCAGCAGCCGGCCGGACAGGCCCTCGCCGATGCCCATGATCTCCTTCAGGACCTCGGTGGCTTGCAGGCTGCCCATGACGCCGACCACCGCCCCCAGGATTCCGGCCTCGCTGCAAGAAGGGATTGTGCCGTCAGGCGGCGGCTCGGGGTGCAGGCAGCGGTAGCAGGGGCCGCCCTCATGCGGCTTGAACGTCGAAAGCTGCCCGTCGAAGCGCAGCACGGCGGCGGACACCAGGGTGCGGCTTCCCAGCACGCAGGCGTCGGACACCAGGAAGCGCGTGGCGAAGTTGTCGCTGCCGTCGCACACCAGGTCATAACCGCTGATGAGGCTCAAGGCGTTGCGGGCATCGAGCCGGACCTGGTGCATATCGACCACAACGGCCGGATTGATCGCGCGGGCGGCAGAGGCGGCGGACTGCACCTTGGGCTGGCCCACCCGGTCCGTCGTGTGGGCGATCTGCCGCTGCAGGTTCGACAGGTCCACGGCGTCATCGTCCACCAGCCCGATCGTCCCCACCCCGGCGGCGGCCAGGTAAAGCGCCAGCGGGCTGCCGAGGCCGCCCGCGCCGATCACCAGCACCCGGGCCGCGCGCAGCTTCGCCTGCCCCACGCCGCCGACCTCTGCCAGCAGGATATGGCGGGAATAGCGGCTGATCTCGTCTTCGGTGAAGTCCAGGTCCATAAGGGGGCAATTGGGTTGGGCGGGCGCGGAAAACCATGGGGACGGGCGATGGATGACGGCGCGCTGGTGCTGTTCAGCGGCGGGCAGGACAGCACGGCATGCCTGGCCTGGGCGCTGGAACGGTTCGAGCGCGTCGAGACGGTCGGCTTCGCCTACGGCCAGCGCCATGCGGTCGAGCTTCAATGCCGTGGACCCGTGCGCGAGGCGCTTGCGGAGCGTTGGGGGGCGCGGCTCGGACCGGATGTGGTCATTGACCTCACCCCATCGTTTGCTGCCCTGGGGCATACGGCGCTCACCTCCGACGCCGCCATCGCGATGGGGGAGGAGGGCCTGCCCAACACCTTCGTGCCCGGCCGCAACCTGATGTTCCTGGCCTATGCCGCAGCACTCGCCTACCGCCGCGGCCTGCGCCGCATCGTGGGTGGCATGTGCGAAACGGATTACAGCGGCTACCCGGACTGCCGCGACGACGCGATCAAGGCGATGCAGCTTGCGCTCAACCTCGGGATGCAGCGCCGCTTCGTGCTGGAAACGCCGCTCATGTGGCTGGACAAGGCCGCGACCTGGGCACTGGCGGACCACCTGGGCATCGTCGGGCTGACGGTCGAGCACACGCATAGCTGCTATCTCGGAGATCGAACCCATCGGCACGTTTGGGGTTGGGGCTGCGGCGCGTGCCCGGCGTGCGAGCTGCGCGCCGCCGGGTGGCGGCGCTGGCAGGGGGAGTAGCGGCGTGTTCGGCATGGATTTGGCCAGCCTGGTGCACCACCACGGTTTCTGGGTTGTCGGCACCGTCATCTTCTTCGAAAGCATGGGCCTGCCCTTGCCCGGCGAAAGCCTGCTGATCGCCGCGGCACTGTATGCCGCCACCACCGGCGAGATCACCATCGAGCACGTGGTGGCAGCCTCGGCGCTTGGCGCGGTGCTGGGGGACAACGTGGGATACCTCATCGGGCGGCGGATCGGCCCGCCGGTGCTGGCGCGCTACGGCCCGAAGATCGGCCTGACCCTGGAGCGGCAGCAGCTGGGGCGGTTCCTGTTCCTGCGCCACGGCGGCAAGGTGGTGTTCTTCGGGCGCTTCGTCGCATTCCTGCGCACCTTCACCGCCGTGCTGGCCGGGGCGAGCCACATGCCATGGAAACGCTTCCTGGTTTGGAACGCCTTGGGCGGCGTGTTCTGGACGTGCCTTTACGGCTTCGGCGCCTACCTGCTGGGCGATCAGGTGCATCGGCTGGCCGGGCCGCTCGGCATTGGGGTCGGCATCGTGGCGCTGGCCGTCGTGGTGCTGTCGGTGCGTTTCGTGCATCGGCACGAGGCGCGGCTGATCGAGGAGGCGAAGGCTGAAATGGGAGGACAGGAGGCCGGCGCCGCCGGCGAGGCGCAAGGTGGGCGGCGCGTCCCGTCCGAGTCTTTGGGTAACTGAACGCAGACCCCGCCATGCCGGGCATGGCGGGGGCAAGGGGCATCGCGTCCCGCCACAGGCCATGAGCCTGCGGCGGGAGCCAGGGATCAGCGGTCGGGCGAGGACACCGCCCAGGTGTGGCTGTGCACCAGGCCGTCGTCGTGGTCGTGGTGCGCCGCCGTGCCACCCTGGTGCGTCGGTTCGTGGTTCATGTCCGGCGCCGGTGGGTTGTCGTGGAACTGCTCGGTTTCCGTGCTGCCGGCCATGGCGGTCGTGCTGGACTTGCCGCCCGACGCGGCGACGGCGACCGCGTCGAACCAGCCGGTGCCGACCTCGCGCTGGTGCCGGGTCGCGGTGTAGCCCTCGGCCTCCGAGGCGAACTCCTCTTGCTGCAGCTCCGAGTACGCCGCCATGCCGCGCTCCTTGTAGCCGCGGGCCAGCCTGAACATGGACAGGTTCAGGCTGTGGAACCCGGCCAGCGTCACGAACTGGAACTTGTAGCCCATCGCGCCGATGGCCTGCTGGAAGTCGGCGATCTGCTCCGCTTCCAGCTTCTTCGCCCAGTTGAAGGAGGGCGAGCAGTTGTAGGCGAGCATCTTGCCCGGGAACTGCGCGTGGATCGCGGCGGCGAAGCGTTGCGCCTCGGCCAGGTTCGGCTCGCTGGTTTCCCACCACAGCAGGTCGGCATAGGGCGCGAAGGCCAGGCCGCGGGCAATGGCGTAATCCACGCCGACGCCGGGCTTGATGCGGTGGAAGCCTTCCGGCGTGCGGGCACCCGTGAGGAACGGGCGGTCGCGCTCATCCACGTCGGCCGTCAGCAGCTGCGCGGAATGCGCGTCGGTGCGGCACAGCAGCACGGTCGGCACGCCTTCCACGTCGGCCGCGAGGCGGGCGGCGTTCAGCGTGCGGATGTGCTGGCTGATCGGGATCAGCACCTTGCCGCCCAGGTGGCCGCACTTCTTCTCGGAGGCCAGCTGGTCCTCGAAGTGGACGCCCGCGGCGCCGGCCTCGATCATGGCGCGCATCAGCTCGAACGCATTCAGCGCCCCGCCGAACCCGGCCTCCGCATCGGCGATGATCGGCGCCATCCAATGGGTCGTGCCGTCGCCCTCCAGTTGGGCGATCTGGTCGCAGCGGCGGAGGGAGGCGTTGATCTTCTTCACGACCTGCGGCACCGAGTTCACCGCATACAGCGACTGGTCCGGATACATCTCGTTCGAGGTGTTGGCGTCCGCCGCCACTTGCCAGCCGGACAGGTAGATCGCCTTCAGCCCGGCGCGCACCTGCTGCATGGCCTGGTTGCCGGTGAGCGCGCCCAGCGTGTTCACGTACGGCTCGGTCTTCAGCAGGTGCCACAGCCGGTTGGCGCCCATCTCGGCCAAGGTGTGCTTGATCCGGAAGCTGCCGGACAGCTTGGCGACATCGGCCGGCGTGTAGTCCCGCTTGATCCCGGCGAAGCGCTCGGGGTCCCCGTGCGGCATCGGGGCAGAGCCGCCGGACATGCCATCGGGCGCAAAGGTCGGGGTCGGGTGCATCATCGGTCTCCTGTTCGGCATCCGTGAATTATTGACATTGCACCTGCGAAGACCAACCCATAATCCATCGCTGGACAGGCAATTGAGTCGCTGAATTGTTCATGTCTTCCGTAAAGTCGTAAAGGTTGTAAATGACTGCACCCCTGATCGGCCGCACCGTCCGCCGCTTGCGCCAGGAGCAATCCATGACCCAGCAGGCGCTCGCGGTGCGGCTCGGCATCTCCGCCAGCTACCTGAACCTGATCGAGCACGAGCAGCGCGCCGTCACCGCGAGCCTCTTGATCAAGCTTGCCGAAACCCTGCAAGTCGATCTCGCCACCCTGTCCGGCGCGCAGGAGCGGCAGCTTGAGGCCGGGCTGCGGGAGGTGTTCGCCGACGTGCTGCTGGACCAGCCGGTGCCCGAGTCGGAAGTCGCGGCGCTGGCCGCCAGCAGCCCGGCCGCCGGGCGTGCCGTGCTGGCGCTGTACCGCGCCTGGCGCGTGGCGCGCGAGGACAGCAGCGGCATCGCCCTGCCGTCCGGCCGCCGCCTGCTGCTGCCGCACGAGGAAGCGCGCGACGCCTTCCACGAACGGGCCAACCATTTCCCTGACCTCGAATCGGCGGCCGAGGCGGTCGGCGCCACCCTGCCGCCCGAGCCGTCCGAGCTGAACCACGCCATCGCCGAGCGCCTGCGCCGGGACCACGGCCTGCATATCCGGGTCGCGCCCACGGACGGGGCGCTCCGCCTTTACGACCCGGCCGCCCGCAGCCTGATCCTGTCCGAGCAGCTTCCGCGGGAAAGCCGGGGCTTCCACCTGGCATTCCAGTTGGCGCTGCTGGAAGCGCGGGACGCCGTGGAGGCGCAGGTCGCGGCCATCGCGCCGAGCACGCCCGAGGCCGGGTCGGTGGTCCGCCTGGCCCTGCTCAACTACACCGCTGCGGCGTTGCTCATGCGCTACGAGCCGGTGCGGGCCGCAGCCATTGAGTTGCGGCACGACGTGGACGCGCTCGCCGCCCGGTTCGGCGTGAGCTTCGAGCAGGCCTGCCACCGCCTGTCGTCCTTGCAGCGGTCGGGCAGCCGCGGGGTGCCGTTCTTCTTCCTGCGCGTGGACCCGGCGGGCAACGTCAGCAAGCGCTTCTCCGCCGCCGGCTTCCCGTTCGCCCGCTACGGCGGGTCCTGCCCGCGCTGGGTGGTGCACGCCGCCTTCGCAGCGCCAGGTCAGGTGCACGTGCAGGCCGCGCGGTTGCCGGACGGCGCGACCTTCCTGTGCTTCGCCCGTTGCGTGGTCGGCCGCGCGTCCGCCTGGGGCGAGCCGCCGCCCACCCACGTCATCGCCATGGGCTGCGCCATGGAGCACGCGGACGCGCTGGCCTACGCGGACGGCATCAACCTGGAGCGCGCCGCGGTCGGCATCGGGCTGTCCTGCCGGCTGTGCGACCGCCAGAACTGCCGCAGCCGGGCCTTCCCGCCGTTGGAGCACCGCCTGGCGCTCGACCCGCTGCTGGCCAGCGACAGCCCGTATCGTTTCGTGCCGCGGTCCTGAGGGGGGTGCAACGGCAGCGGCCCATGCTATCTCACAGGCATCGCGGGGCTGGTCCCTGCACAGGAGTGACCCGATGCGCCGCTTTATCCTCGCGCTTAGCCTGCTTGCGCCTGTCGCTGTGTCCGCCGTCGCCCAGCCCGCCGCCATTCGTGCGGAGCAGCCCTGGGCGCGCGCCACGGCCCCGCGCCAAACCGTGGGCGGCGTTTACGTGACCCTCACCAGCCCCGTCGATGACCGCCTGCTGGGCGTCAGCAGCCCCGTCGCCGGCCACGCGGAGGTGCACGAGATGACGATGCAGGGCAACGTGATGCGGATGCGGGAACTGACCGGCGGGCTGAAGCTGCCGGCCGGGCAGGCGGTCGCGCTGGCGCCGGGCGGCTTGCATGTCATGCTGGTGGACCTGAAGCAGCCCTTGGCGGCCGGGCAGGTGATCCCGGTGCAACTCCGCTTCGAACACGCGCCGCCGGTCGATTTGCAGGTGCGGGTCGCGCCGGTGGGCGCCCAGGGGCCGGGCGGCATGGCGGCGCCGGGCATGGAGCACGCGCACTGATGAACCGGCGCCGCCTGCTGACGCTCGCCCCGGCGGGGCTGCTCGGGGCCGGGCTGCTGGGCGCGGCCGGCTGGACGGCGCTGCGCCGGGACGAGGAGCCGGTGCCGATCGGCGGCCCGTTCCGGCTGCGCGCGGCAGACGGGCGGGAGGTCACCGACGCGGAGTTCCGCGGCCGTTGGATGCTGGTTTACTTCGGCTACACCCACTGCCCCGACGCTTGCCCGACGGCGTTGCAGGACATCGCGAACGCGCTGGACAGCCTGGGGCCGGAAGCGAAGCGCAAGGTCGCCGTCCTGTTCATCACGGTGGACCCGGAGCGCGACACCCCGGCCGTGATGCAGGATTACGTGTCCGCCTTCGGCACTGGCATCACCGGGCTGAGTGGCACGCCGGAACAGGTGGCGGCGGCGGCAAAGGCCTACCGGGTGTACTACGCCAAGCACCCCAAGGCCGGCGGCGACTACGACATGGACCACAGCAGCATCATCTACGTGATGGACCCGCGCGGCCGCTTCGTCGCCAACTTCACGCACGAAACGGCGCCGGACGCGATGGCGGCCAAGCTCCGCGCCCTGATAGCCTGACGACTAGAGCGTGACCGGCGCAGATAGATGCACCGGTCACGCTCTAGCCTTTGTTTTCACGAGCATGTTTACCGATCAGGTGAGTCCACCTGATCCGGCCATGCTCTAGCCGCGTCCGCAGGGATCGCGTAGGGACGGGCATGGACCTTGCAACCCTCATGCCGTCGCGCATCGTCGCCGTCGCGCGGGCCGCCCATGCGCGCCCGGACACGGAGTTCCTGTGCTTCGGCGAGGGCGACCGGCCCGGCCCGGCGGGCGCCGTCGCGGCGGCAACGGCGGCGCTGGCCCGCGGCGACACGCTGTACTCCGACGTGCGCGGCATCTTCGCTTTGCGGCACGCGCTCGCGGTTATGCTGACCCGGCTGCACGCCCGGCCGGTCACGGAGGACCGCATCCAGGTCACGGCGTCGGGCATGACCGCGGTGAACGTGGCGCTCGCCGCCATCGTGCGCGCGGGCGACCGCGTGGTGCTGCACACGCCCGCGTGGCCCAACCCGGCCAACGCCACCCGGCTGCGCGGCGCCAGTGTCGATGCGCTGCCGCTCGACGCCTTGCCGGACGGCCGGTTCCGGCTGGACCTGGACCGCCTCGCGGCCAAGCTGCCCGGCGCCCGCGCGCTGGTGCTGAACTCCCCCAACAACCCCACGGGCTGGACCGCGACGCCCGACGAAACGGCGGCCATCCTGGAGCTGTGCCGGGCGCATGGCGTGTGGCTCATTGCCGACGAGGTTTACACCCGCCTGGTGTATGACGGGTCGGAGGCGGCGCCGTCGCTCTTGGACCTGGCCGACCCGTCCGACCGGGTGATGGTGTGCAACAGCTTCAGCAAGACCTATGCGATGACCGGCTGGCGGCTGGGCTGGATGGTGCTGCCCGCCGGTGCGCGGGACCAGGTGGCGGAGATCGTGGAAGTCACCCATAGCGGCGTTGCGCCCTTCGCGCAGGCCGGGGCGCTTGCCGCCTTGAAGGATGAGGCGTTCGTCGGCGCGTTCCGTGCCCATTGCGCCCTTGGGCGGCAGCTGGCGTTGGACGGCCTGTCCGGGTTGAACGGCATCCGGCTCGCCGCCCCGGACGGCGCGTTCTACGCCTTCATCGGCGTGGACGGGCTGCGGGACAGCCTGGCGCTGGCCTTGTCGCTGGTGCACGAGCATGGCGTGGCGCTGGCGCCGGGCAGCGCGTTCGGGGAGGCGGGGGAGGGCTACCTGCGCCTGTGCTTCGCCCAAGCGCCGGAGCGGATCGAGCGGGCCATGCACCGGCTGCGCGCCGGGCTGCAAGCGCGGTGAGTGGAATTGCCAGCGGGGCGGTTTGCAGCGTGTGCGCCGCGCCGGCCCGTCCGCCGTTCCGCGCGCCCGCGGCCGAGCTTGCCCCCGACCTTGACCACCGGCCCGGCGAGCCGGCCCGCTCCACCTTGCCGCGATGGGTCGCCACCTGCCGCCGCTGCGGCGCGTCCGGTCCGGACCTTGCGGCGCTGCCGGCCGGCGCGGGCGATGTCGTGCGGTCCGACGACTACCGCGCGCTGCGCACCCCGGGTCCGGCCATGCCGTTCCTACGCTGGGCGCTGGTCTGCGAGCGGACCAGCGATCCCGTGGGGGCGGCGGAAGCGACGCTGCACGCCGCCTGGGCGCTGGACGACGCCGGGCAGGACGCCGCGGACCTGCGCCGGCGCGCCGCGGCGCTGTTTGGGGAACCCGATGGGCCGGAGGACGCGCTGCGGCTGATCGACGTGCTGCGCCGGGCGGGGGAGTTCGCCGCCGCGGCAGCCCGTGCCGCGGCCCTGGACGGTACGGCGCTTGACGAGAACAGCGCCGCCATCCTGGCGTTCCAGCGCGACCGCATCGCCGCCGCGGACCCGGGGCGCCACATGATCAGCAGCGCCCTCCGCCCCCCCGCCCGCCGTCCGCACGTGACGCATGGGCGGGCGGAGGCGACCGGGTTCTGGGGACGCCTGTTCAGCCGATGACCATGGAGGATGACCTGCGCCGCGCGCTGGACGGGAAGGCCAAGCCGCTGGGGTCGCTGGGCCGGATCGAGGCATTAGCCGTCCAGCTTGGCACGCTTCAAGGCACGTTGCGCCCGCAGGTGGAGGACCCGGTGGTGCTGGTGTTCGCCGGCGACCACGGCGCGGTGGCGTCGGGCATCTCGGCGTTTCCCTCCGCCGTGACCGCGGCCATGGTGCGGACCTACCTGGACGGGCGCGCTGCCGTGAACCTGTTCGCGCGGCAGGCCGGCGCCCGCGTCGTGGTGGTGGACGCCGGCGTCGCGGCGGAACTGCCGGCGCACCCCGGCCTGGTTGCGGCCAAGATCGGCTGGGGCACGCGGGATTGGGCGCACGGCCCTGCCATGACGCGGGCCGACGCCGAGGCGTGCCTTCGCGGGGGCGCCGCCGTCGTGGACCGCCTGGCGGACGGGGGCTGCACCGCCCTGGCATTGGGCGAAATGGGGATCGGCAACACCGCAAGCGCCGCGCTGCTGGCGCACAAGGCGGGGGGCTTGCCGCTCGATCCGTTGATCGGGCGCGGCGCCGGGCTGGACGATGCCGGGCTGGCGCGCAAGCGGGCGGTGGCCGCGCGGGGGGCCGCGCGCACGCCGGCCCGGCTGGCGCCGCTGGACGCCCTTGCGGAGTACGGCGGGTTCGAGATCGCCATGCTGGCCGGCGCGATCCTGCGCGCGGCGGAGCGCCGGGTGTGCGCCGTGGTGGACGGCGTGATCGTCACCGCCGCCGCCCTCCTGGCGCATGCGATGCGGCCGGGATGCCTGGCCGCCTGCGTGTTCGCCCACCGCTCCGCCGAGCCGGGCCACGATGCCATGCTGGCCCACCTGGGCGCCGTGCCGCTGCTCGACCTCGGGATGCGGCTGGGGGAGGGGTCCGGGGCCGCGCTCGCCTTGCCGCTGCTGCGCGCCGCGGCGGCGGTGCTGTCGGACATGGCGGAGCTGCGGGACGTTTCTTGATCGGGCGGGAAGTGCGGTTGCTGCTGACGGCGGTGCAGTTCCTGACCCGGCTGCCGGTGCCGAGCTGGGTCGGGCACGGCCCGGGGCAGCTTGACCGGGCGATGCGCTACCTGCCGCTGGTCGGCATCGGCGTGGGGCTGGCCGGGGCGGCGGTGCTGGCGCTTGCCGGCGCCGGGCTGCCGCGGCCGGCGGCGGCGGTGCTGTCGGTCGCCGCGACCCTGTCGCTGACCGGCGCGCTGCACGAGGACGGGCTGGCGGACACGCTGGACGGCCTGCTCGGCGGCGCCACCCGGGAGGACGCGCTGCGCATCATGCGGGACAGCCGGCTCGGCACCTTCGGCGCGGCGGGGCTGGCGGTCGCCTTGGGCCTGAAGGTCGCGGCGTTGTCCGCCTTGCCCGCGGCCGGGCCGGCGCTGGTGGCGGGCCATGCCGGCAGCCGGTTCTTCGTCGCGTGCCTGCTGGCCCGCCTGCCTTATGCCCGCGCGGAAGGGAAAGCCGCCCCGGTGGCGAGCGGGGTGGGCAGCACGGAGTTGGCCGTGGCCGGGTGCTGCGGCGTGCTGCCGATGCTGCTCCTGGGAAGCCGGGCGGCGCCGGCGCTGCTGCTGGCGGGCGGGCTGGCCTGGGGCATGGCGCGCTGGTTCCACCGGCGACTGGGCGGCTACACCGGGGACGGCCTGGGCGCCGTGCAGCAGGTGACGGAACTGGCGATCCTGCTCGCGGCGCTGTGGCGCGTGGCCTGATCCTCGCGGCCCGGCACCCGCGCCCGCGGGTCGCCAGCCGCATCTGCTACGGTCGGCTGGACGTGCCGCTGGCGGAGCCTGCCGCTGCCGGCGCCGCCGCGCTGATCGCCGCCGCAGGTGATCCCATCGAGCGCATCATCGCCAGCCCGCTCGCCCGCGCGCAGGACGTGGCCCGCGCCGTCGCGGCCCGCACCGGCGCGCCGCTGCGCCTGGACGACCGCCTGGCGGAGATGGACTTCGGCGTTTGGGAAGGCCAGGCCTGGTCCGCCATCCCGCGCGCCGAGATCGACGCCTGGGCCGCCGACCCGCTGCGCTACCAGCCCGGCGGCGGCGAGTCGGTCGCCGACGTGCTGCTGCGTGTCCGCCGCGCCTGGACCAGCATCGCAAGCTCGGCCGACACCACGCTGCTGGTGATCCATGCCGGGCCGATCCGCTGCTTGCTGCACGTGGCGCTCAGGGTGCCGATCCTCGATGCCATCCAGGCCAGCATCGCCTACGGGTCGGTGACGCGCATCGGGACCAGGCGGGATGGTTAGCGGCGCTTGGCCGCCATGGAACCGCCTTGCGTCAAAAGGGTTTCATCCAGCATCGACAACACCGAAGGAGCATGAACCAATGGACGAGAACCGTTTTGAAGGCGCGGCCCGCAAGGTCGGCGGCAAGGTCGAGGGGGCCGTCGGCGACCTGACCGGGGACAAGAAGATGCAAGCGGACGGCGCGGCGGACCGGCTCTCCGGCACCGCGCAGCGCGCGTATGGGCAGGCGAAGGACAGCGTGCGCGGCTTCGCCGGGCAGGCCGGCGACCAGGCGAGCGACTACGGCTCGCAGATGCTCGACCAGCTTGAGGAAGCGGGCGACTACCTGGCCGAGCAGGTTGACCAGCGCCCGATCACGGCCATCCTGATCGCAGCCGGGGTGGGCTTCCTAATCGCCATGGCGACGAAGCCAGCGCCGCGCGTGGTGTACCGCCGCCGCTGAACGTCGGAAAGTCCGGTCCCCGCGCGGGGACCGGACTACAGCTTCAGGAAGCCGACCAGCCGCTCGGCCTCTGCCACGATGGGATCGGCTATCGCGGCGGCCCGGGCGGCGCCGTCCCGCAGAATGGCGTCCAACGTGCCGGGATCGGCCAGGAGGCGCCGTGTTTCGGCGGCAATCGGTTCAAGTTTCTCGACCACCAGGGCCGCCAAACTTTCCTTGAAGGCGCTGAACCCTTTGCCGCCGTGTTCCCGCAGCACGGTTGCCGCGTCCTGGTCCAGCAGCGCCGCCATGATGCCGACCAGGTTCCGGGCTTCCGGCCTGCCCTCCAGCCCTTGCGGCTCATGCGGCAACGGTTCGGCGTCCGTGCGGGCGCGGCGGATCTTGGAGGCAATCGTGTCGGCGTCGTCCGTCAGGTTGATGCGGCTTTGGTCTGATGGATCGGACTTCGACATCTTCTTGCTGCCGTCGCGCAGGCTCATGACCCGGGCGGCGGGACCCAGGATCAGCGGCTCGATCCCCGGGAAGAACTCGACCCCGAAATCATGATTGAATTTCTGCCCGATGTCGTTCGCCAGTTCCAGATGCTGCCGCTGGTCGTCGCCGACCGGCACGCGGGTCGCATGGTAGGCGTGGATATCGGCCGCCATCAGGTTGGGATAGACATACAGCCCCGCCGACACCTGCTCCCGGTCTTTGCCCGCCTTGTCCTTGAACTGCGTCATGCGGTTCAGCCAGCCGAGCCGGGCGACGCAGTTGAAGATCCAGCCCAGCCGCACGTGGGCGTGCACCGCCGATTGGTGGAACAGGACTTGCGCCCTGGGGTCGACTCCGCAGGCGACGATCGACGCCGCCAACTCGCGCGTGGCAGAGCGGAGCGTGGCCGGGTCCTGCCAGGTGGTGATCGCGTGCAGGTCAACGACGCAGAACAGGCATTCGTGGTCCTGCTGCAGCGTCACCCAGTTGCGGATCGCGCCGAGGTAGTTGCCGAGTGTCGGAATGCCGGACGGCTGGATGCCGGAAAGGATGCGTTGCATGTCCGGCGTTGTCCCTGTCCGGCCGTGATCGGTCAAGCATGATCACGGCCGGTGAGCAGGGTCGGATGGACGGTGCGCTACTCGGTGACGGCGCGTCCTTATGAAGCTCGCCGCTCATACCACGAAATGGCACGGATTTGTCAGCCCGACCTCACCGCTTGCCCCCATGACGCCGCAGGATGCCGAGCAATCGCCTCGCGTCGAACGCGCCCAGGGCCTGCCCGGCCACGGCATAGGCCGCAAGCCCGAAGCCGACCATCGTTGCCAGCGCCAGCCAACGCAGCCCGGCCGTCGCGCCCAGCTCGGCGAACACCGTGCGGTTCGCGGCCCACAGCGCCGTCGCCATGGCGAGCGCCGCCAATGCCATGCGCGGCAACCGTTTGCGAAGCTGGCTGTCCAGCGCAAGCTGCCCACGACGGGTGAGCAGGGCCGCGAGCGTCAGCACGTTGAAGATGGCCGACAAGCTGGTGGCCAAGGCCGGGCCGGCATGGGCCAAAGGCACCATGAACAGCAGGTTCAGCACGAGGTTCAGCGCGATCGACGCCATGCCGACCCGCACCGGCGTTCCCGTGTCGCCGTGGGCGAAGAACGCGGGGACCAGCACCTTCAGCACCACGAAGGCCGGCAAGCCGAAGGCATAGGCGGCGAGGGACTGGGCGCTCAGCAGCGCGCTCGTGGCGCCGAACTCGCCGCGGCCGAACAGCACCAGCATGATCGGCTGGCCCGCGACGCCTAGGGCCAGCGCCGCCGGCAGGGTGAGCACCAGGCTGATCTCCAGCGCCCGGTTCAGCGTGGCGATGGCGCCCGCGGCGTCCCCCGACCGGGCCTGGCGGGACATCAGCGGCAGCAGCGCCGTG
Organism: uncultured Acetobacteraceae bacterium; assembly: GCA_964236415.1. Taxonomy (GTDB): domain Bacteria; phylum Pseudomonadota; class Alphaproteobacteria; order Acetobacterales; family Acetobacteraceae; genus CAHJXG01. The sequence continues at coordinate 18,409 of CAXSEX010000016.1, forward strand.
CCGACCGCCGTGCCGATCACCCCCAAGGGCAACTGGTTCACCCGGTCCGCATAGTACAGCAGCGACGCCGAACCCGGCGGCAGCAGGCTGACGATCACTACGTCAACCGCCAGGTTCAGCTGCGTCACCCCGGCGCCGACCAGTCCCGGCCCCATGCGGCGCAGCAGCAGCGCCATGCGCGGCGTCATGCGCGGGCGCGGGATGTGCAGCGCCATGCCGGCCCGCCGCACCGCCCAGGCCAGCAGCGCCAGCTGCAGCACGCCGGACACCGTGACGCCCCAGGCGAGCGCGTGCCCGACCGTGGGCACATAGGGCGTCAGCAGCAGCATCGCCGCGATGGACACGCCGTTGAACACCAGTGGTGCCGCGGCCGCCGCGGCGAACCGGTCCAGCCCGTTCAGCACGCCGGACAGCAAGGCCGCGAGGCAGATCAGGAACAGATAGGGGAAGGTGATGCGCGCCAGCGCGACCGTCAGCTCCGCCTTGCCCGGGATGGCCTCGAACCCTGGGGCCAGCAGCGCCATCAGTTGCGGCATGAACACCTCGCCCAGCACCGTCAGGGCCAGCAGCCAGAAGGCCAGCGCCGCAATGGCCTCCTGGGCGAACTGCTTGGCGGAGGGCGCGCCCTCGGTCGCCAGGATGCCGCTGAACTCGGGCACGAAGGCCGCGTTGAACGCGCCCTCGCCAAACAGCCGGCGGAACAGGTTGGGCAGGCGGAGCGCCACGAAGAAGGCGTCCGCGACCGGCCCGGTGCCGGCCAGGGCGGCGAGCAGCATGTCCCGCAGGAACCCCAGCACGCGGCTCGCCATGGTCCAGCCGCCGATGGTCACGATGCCGCGCAGCATCTACTCGTCCCGCCGCGGGCGGGCCAGGAGCGCCGTGATGGCCTCTTCCAGCCGCCAACGCCCGTCCAGCAGCGCCGCCACCGCCGCGCAGACCGGCAGGTCGATTCCGCGCGCCCGGGCAACCAGCGCCGGGGCGGTCGCGACGCCCTCGGTCGCGGCGTCGCGCCCGGCGAGGATGGCGGACAGCGCCATGCCTTGGCCCAACGCCAGGCCGAGCGAGTAATTGCGGCTCTGCGGCCCCGTGCAGGTCAGCAGCAGGTCGCCCAGGCCCGACAGCCCGGCCACCGTTTCCGCCCGGCCGCCGAGCGCCGCGACCAAGCGGCCAAGCTCCGCCAGCCCTCGGGTGATCAGCGCCGCGCGGGCGTTCTCCCCAAGCCCGGCGCCGATGACGGCGCCCGCGGCGATGGCGATCACGTTCTTCGCCGCGCCGCCCAGCTGGGCGCCCATCGGGTCGTCATTGCCGTAGATGCGGAAGGCCGGGCCGCCGATCATCTCCGCAAGCCCGGCCCGCAGCGCGCCATCGGCCGCGGCCAGCACCGCAGCGGCGGGCAGCCCGGCTGCCACCTCATGCGCGAAGTTGGGGCCGGTGAGCACGGCGGCGGGCCGGCCCGGGTGGAGGTGGGCGATGATCTCCAATGGAAGGCGAAGCGTGCCGGCCTCCACACCCTTGGCGCAGGCCACCACGGGCGCATGTCCGGGCAGGCCGGCGGCGACCGCGGCCATGTGCTGCACCGGGACGGCCAGCAGCACGGCGTCGAAGGGCTTGGCGTCCAGCCGCCCCGTCACCGCGACCCCGTCCGGCAGGCGATGATCCGGCAGGCGCGGGCTGCGCCGGTCCGCGAGGATCGGCGCCGGATTCCGTGCCCAAAGCGTGACCCGCCGGCCTTCCCGGGCCAGGTGCAGCGCCAGCGCGGTGCCCCAGGCGCCTGCGCCCACGACCAGGACGCTACTCATCGGTGAGCCGCAGCAGCGCGTGGCCGTGGCCGGGCTGCTTGTCCTCCAAGCGGCCGAGCAGCGCCGCCAGCATGTCGGGCGCGGCCGCCTCGAAGCCCCAGGGCGGGTTGCGGACCAGCAGGCCGCAGCCGTTCAGGCGGGCGGGGTCGGTCGGCTCGCGCCACCACATCTCGGCGCACACCACGTCGCGCAGCCCGGCGAAGCGCACGGCTTCGTGGAAGGCGCGGACCGGGCTGCGGTGCTTGATCGGATACCAGGCGGCATAAACCCCGGTGGCGAAGCGCGCGACGCCCGCCTGCAACCCGGCCAGCACGCGGCCGAACTCGCCCGGCGCCTCGTATGGCGGGTCGATCAGCACCAGCCCGCGCGCCTGCCGCGGCGGCAGCAGGGCGCCGATGGCCGCATAGCCGTCCCGGAAGTGCACCCCCACCTGCCGGTCGCCGCGGAACAGGCGGGCGAGCGCGGCGTGGTCCTCCGGGTGCAGCTCGCAGCAGGCCATCCGGTCATCGGGCCGCAGCACGGCACGGATCAGGGCGGGGGAGCCGGGATACAGGCCCAGCCGCTCGACCAAGGCCACGTAGTCCGCGAGCGGCGGCGGCGGCTCATGCAGGAGCCGGGCGATGCCGGCACGCCATTCCCCGGTGCGCTCCGCCGGGTCGGACAGCAGGTCGTAGCGGCCCAGGCCCGCATGGGTGTCCAGCACGAACACCGGCGCGGGCTTGCGAGCCAGGGCGCGCAGCATCCAGACCAGCAGCGCATGCTTCATGCAGTCGGCCGGGTTGCCGGCATGGAAGGCGTGGCGGTAGTTCATCCGGCCGAAAGCTCGGCCAGCGGCCAGCGGGGCCGCGGCGCCACGTCCAGCGTGTCCGCCAGCCCCAGGCGCAGCCGCTCGATGCCGGCCCAGGCGACCATGACGGCGTTGTCCGTGCACAGCCGCACCGGCGGCGCCACGAGCGCCACGCCGCGGGCCGCCGCCGCACCTGACAGCGCCGCGCGCACCGCCGCGTTGGCCGCAACGCCGCCCGCGACGACCAGGAGCCGCGCTTCCGGCATCATTGCCATCGCATGTCCCGCGCGGTCGGCCAGCACGGCGGCGACGGCGCGCTGGAACCCGGCCGCGATGTCGGCGGCCTCTTGGGGCGGCAGCGGCGACGGCAGGCCGGCGATGCGCTGCGCCACCGCGGTCTTCAGGCCGGAGAAGCTGAAGTCGCACCCCGCCCGGCCGCGCAGCGGCTGCGGGAACGGGTGTCGGGCCGCGTCGCCGGCTGCCGCGAGCCGCTCCAGCGCCGGGCCGCCGGGCCAGGGCAGGCCAAGCAGCTTGCCCACCTTGTCGAACGCTTCCCCCACCGCGTCGTCGATGGTGCCGCCGAGCCGGCGGTAGCGGCCCACGCCGTCCACCGCGACGCATTGGCAATGCCCGCCGGACAGCAGCAGAAGCAGATAGGGAAACGGCGCACCCCCCGCCACCAAGCCAGGCAGCCGTGCAGTCAGCGCATGGGCTTCCAGGTGGTTGACCGCAACGAACGGCAGGCCGGCGCCGAGGGCCAAGCCCTTCGCCACCCCGGCGCCGACGATCAGGCCGCCGATGAGGCCCGGCCCGCAACTCGCTGCAACACCACCCAAATCGCCGAAATCGAGGCCGGCATTGCCCATGCACTGCCGCACCAGGCCGGGCAGGTGCGCCAGGTGGGCGCGGGCGGCGATCTCCGGCACCACGCCGCCGAACGGGGCGTGCTCGGCCTGCTGGCTCAGCAGCGCCTCGGCCAGGATCGCGCCGTCCGGCGCCAGAATGGCGCAGGCCGTCTCGTCGCAGGATGATTCGATACCAATTACAGGTTTTCGGGGTCGCGGGCCGTGCATCGGTCGGGCTTTCCTTCATCGGCCCGATCTCATAGGACACCTGGATGCCGGACGCCCAGCCTGCGCTTGCCCCTGTGTTGCACAAAAGCCCCGCCGAGGGCGCCCCGAGCCACCATGGCCGCAGCCTGCCGCTGCGGGTGGGCACGCGCGGGTCGCCGCTGGCGCTGACGCAGACGCGGCTGTTCCTTTCGTTGCTGACCCGGTTCTGCCCGGTGCTGGCGCCGGGCTACAGCAACGAGCAGGTGTTCCAGCAGCACGTCATCCGCACCACGGGGGACCAGGTGCAGGATCGCTCGCTCGCGGACATCGGCGGC
>CAXSEX010000017.1:0-10971 GCA_964236415.1 uncultured Acetobacteraceae bacterium
GGTTCACGCCGGCGCTCGCGTAATTCAGTTTTTCCCCGCCTCGCTGCGCGCCGCCCTTGCCGCTGCTCGAGGCCCTTTTCTTTGCCGAGTTCAGTGCCGCGCTGCCGGGCATCCTCGCCGACTTGCGGCTGGAACGGGACGAGATGACCTTCTCGGACTATGCCAACATCGCCTCGACCTGGCTGGCAGCACGCGTGTCCACCTGATCTACAGCGCAGCGTGATGGTCAACTTGCGATAGGTGCCATTCTCGCAAATTGATGGCATGTCCGACTGCTCAGCCACAATGGGCGTTTTAGGCCGTCGCGTCGCCGCGCAGGAACGTGCTGCCCGGGTCCGTCCAGTCCTGCCGTGGCGGCGTGAACACATCGTATTCGAGCGTGTCCTCCAATGCGTCCACCGCGTGCAGCATGCCGGACGGGATCAGGATCACCTCGCCCGCCCGCACCAGCACCTCCTCCGCCCCGTCCGCCCCCAGCCTGAACCGCAGCGCGCCGCGGACAACATGGGTGAACTGCTCGTTCTCATGGGCGTGCGGCGGCACCGTGTCGCCCTTCCGGAGCGCGACCTCGCCGATCATGGCCTTGGCACTGGTGACGTAGCGGCGCGTGATGCCGCTGCGGAGGTGCTCCAGTGGACGGTCCGCCCACCGGAAATGCTGCGCGCTGCCGGGCATGCCATTCTCCTGAGTCAATATGCCGGGCCGCGGGCGCCCATGCCGCCGTCAACGGTCAGCATGCTGCCGGTCGTGTAGGCCGACCGGTCCGAAGCCAGGAACGCCGCCAATGCGCCGATCTCGTCCGGCGACGCCGCGCGGCCGAACGGCAGGCCCGCCACCAACTCCCGCCACCGCTCCGGGTCGCCGTGCAGCGCCGCCGCCCGCTGCCGCAGCAGCCCCTCCAGCCGCTCCGTCAGGACAGGGCCGGGATTGATGCCGGTCACGCGTATGTTGTCGGCTGCACTTGACCCGCCCATCGCGCGGGTGAACGCGATCAGCGCCGCGTTGCCGCTGGCGCCTGCGATGTAGCCTGCGTCTATCCGTTCGCCCCCGGCCCCGACGATGTTGACGATCGTGCCGCCGCCGCGCGCCTTCATGGCGGCGTAGAAGCGCCGGGTCATGTTGATGTAGCCGAACACCTTCAGGTCCCATGCTGCCCGCCAGCGCGCTTCGTCAACCTCGTCCACGCGACCGGCCGGCACCGCCCCGGCGTTGTTGACCAGGATGTCCACCGGCCCGCACCCGGCCGCAAGCCGGTCCACGTTGGCGCTGTCCGCCAAGTCCGCCGCAAGGCCCGACACCCTGACGCCCAGGGGCGCCAGCCGCTGGCACGCCGCGTCCAGCTCGACCGGGTCGCGCGCGACGAGGATAACCCCGCACCCTTCCCGCGCCAGGTGCTCGGCGCAAGCAAAGCCGATCCCTTTGGAGGCGCCCGTCACCAGGGCGGTGCGTCCAGCCAGGCCAAGGTCCACCGTCCGCTATCCTTCCGCAACCGCGACGATTCCGGCAGCCTGCAGCTTTGCGATCTCGCCAGGGCTGTAACCGCTTTCGGACAGGATCGCGCTGGTGTGCTCCCCCAGTAGCGGCGCCCGCTGCGCGGCCTGCGGCGGCGTGCGGCTGAGGCCAGCGGGCGGGCGGGCGATGGGCGCCGGCCTGGCCAGTCCGGGGAAGCCGACGTGGGCAAACGCCCTCGACGCCCGCACGTGCGGGTCATCCAGCACCTCGCGCGGGGCGTAGACGGGGCCGCAGGGGATGTTGGCGCCTTCCAAGGCGGTCAGCGCCTCGGCCCGGGTGCGGCACGCACACCATCCTGCCATCAAGGCGCTCAGCGCCGCGCCGTTGTCGCCGCGCGCCTGGTCACTGGCGTAGCACGGCTGCGCAGCTAGGTCCGGCTGCCCCAGCAGCCGCGCCATGCGACGGAACATGGAGTCGCCGATCACCTGCACGATGACCCAGCCGTCCCGGACGGCGAAGATATCGGACGGCGCGGCCAGCGGGCTGCGGTTGCCGGTGGACACGCGGTCCAGTCCCAGCACCGCCTGCTCGATCAGCGCGTTGTTCGCCACAGTCAGCGCTGTGCCCAGCAGGGAGCCTTCCACCACCTGGCCCCGCCCGCTGCTCCGCCGCTCGTACAGCGCCGCCAACGTGCCGAAGGCGCAGGCCAGTGCCGTGCCGAAATCAACATACGATGCCATCAGCTTCGACGGCTGACCAGGCGGCCCGGACAGATGGACGGCGCCGCTCATCGCCTGCGCCACCCCGTCGAAGCCCACCTTGTCCGACAACGGCCCGCCCGCACCGAATGCCGTCGTGACGGTCAGGATGATGTCCGGCCGCACCGCCCGCAGGCTTTCGTAATCGAGGCACAGCTTCAGCAGGGTTTTTGGCGGCATGTTCGCCACCACGACATCGGCCCGGGCCACCTGGCGCCGCAACACCTCCTGGCCGGCGGGCGTGCCCAGGTCAAGCGCCAGGGACCGCTTGTTGCGGTTGACCTGCAGGAACAGCGCGCCCTCGCCGCCCTCCGCCACCGGCGTCACCCAACGGTCTTCGCCTCCGCCCACCCGCTCGACCCGGATCACGTCGGCGCCAAGGTCGCCCAGCATCGCCGCGCAGAACGGCCCGGCGATGTAGCGCCCGACGTCCAGCACCCGCACGTCCGCCAGCACGCCCGTCACGTGGCGGTCTGCAACGCGGCGCGGCGGATCAGTTCGACGGCCGCCGCATCCTCCAGCGACGACAAGTCGCCCGGGTCCTGCCCGGCATAGGTCCGCCGGATCACCCTGCGCATCACCTTGGCGCTGCGCGTGCGGGGCAACTGAGACACGACGTGCACGCGGCTGGGCCGGAACGGCTTGCCGAGCTGCTCTCCGATCTCCGCGGCAACCGCCGCCTCCAACGCCGCCTCGGACCCTTGGCATGCGGCAGAGGGCACGACGAACACGACCAGGCTCTGTCCCTTCACGGCGTCCGCCATCCCGATCGCCGCCGCCTCGGCGATGCCGGGCATCCCCAGCAGCAGGTCCTCGATCTCCGCCGGCCCGACCCGCTTGCCAGCGATCTTGAGGGTGTCGTCTGATCGGCCGAGCACGAACAGCACGTCGTCCGCCGTGCGCAGCACGAGGTCGCCATGCACCCACACACCCGGTATCTGCTGCCAATAGCTTTCGAGGTAGCGCTCGCGGTCGTTCCAGAACGACTGCGTCATGCCGACGAAGGGCGCCCGGATCGCAAGCTCCCCCACCTGGCCGCGCACGGGTTGCCCGGCCTCGTCCAGCACCTCCGCGTCCACGCCCGGGGACACCGCGTTGAACGCGCCGGCCACCATCGGCCGGACGACGACGTTGCCCAGCAGCCCGCCCGACACCTCAGTGCCGCCGGTGTAGTTGATGACCGGCAGTGCGCCAGGCCCGAAGGCGCCGGCGAACCACGTCATGTGCTCGGGATCAATGACCTCGCCGGCGGTGATCAGCACCCGCAACGCGCCGGGCCGGCCCGCGGCGGCCTGGTCCGGATGCGCTGCGAGGCCGCGGATCAAGGTGGGCGATGCGCCAAGGTGGGTGACGCCGTGCGCGGCCGCGATGCGCGACATGCGGGACCAGTCGGGCATGTCCGGCGCACCGTCGAAGCAGACGAGCGTGGCGCCGCGCATCAGCGCGCTGGCGATGGTGAGGGTGCCCGCGACCCAGCCGAGGTCGGCCGGCCAGAAGAACACGTCGCCCGCGCCCACGTCGAAATGCACCGCGGCGTCATGCGCGATCTTGAGCGGGAAGCCGCCGTGGACGTGGACGGCGCCCTTCGGCTTGCCCGTCGTGCCGGAGGTGTAGATGACCATCATCGGGTCGTTCGGGTCCATCCGGGCCGGGGTGTGCGGGGCGGTGGACGACGCCACGTCCGGCCAGCGCACCGTCCCTTCGGGCAGGGCGCCGTCCCCGCTCACGATCAGGTGCAGCAGGCCCGGCAGGTGCGCCCGCGCGGCGAGGACGACCCGGATGATGTCCACCCAGCGCCCCCGCCGGTGGAACCCGGTCGTGGCGATCAGCGCGCACGCCCCTGCCGACTGCAGCCGGGCCGCGACCGCCTCCGCCCCGAACCCGCTGAACAGCGGAACGGCGATGGCCCCCAGCGACGAGACGGCCAGCACGGACACGGCCGCCTCGACGCCCATCTCCATCAGCAAGCCGATGCGGTCGCCCCGCCGCAGGCCCATGGCCGCCAGCCCGGCGGCGAACGCGCCGACGCGGGCCTGCAGCTCGGCATAGGTGATCCGCTCGACACCCCCGGCCTCGGCCTCGGCAATGACGGCCAGGCGTCCAGGATCGTGGGCGAACACCGTGTCCACCCAGTTCAGCTCGCCGCCTGGGAACCAGCGCGGGAACGGCGCGCCGCCGGACAGGTCGGCGTAGTCGTGAGGGGGCTTCGACCAGACGATGCCCAGTGCCTGCGTCATCGCCCGCCAGTACCGGTCGGGATGCAGCCGCGCCAGCGTGCAGAGCGCATCGAAGTCCACAACGCCCGCCTGCCCGATCAGGCGCGTCACCTGCGCGCGGGCGATGGTCTCGGGGCTGGGCGTCCAGAAAGGAGCCGCGGGGCGCATCGTCATTTCACCAATGGGCAGGCGCTGGCGGACAGCTTGCGGAACGCGTCCTCGCCGGGGACCACGCCGGTGATCGCGAAGTAGTCCCAGGGCGCCTTCGACTCCGCCGGGGTCTTGATCCGCACCAGCAGCATGTCGTTCAGCATGCGTCCGTTCGGCAGCAGCTTGCCGTGCCGCAGGAAGGCATCCTCCATCGGCGTGGCGCGGAGGTGGGCGCGCACCGTGTCGGCGTCCTTGGAGCCCGTTGCCTGGACCGCCTTCAGGTATTGCGTGACCGCCGAGTACACCCCGGCCTGGAACATGGTCGGCATCTTGTGCCGCTCGGCAAAGAACCGCTTGGCGAATGCTCGGGAAGCATCATCGCGGTCCCAGTAGAACGCGGTGACGGCGTTCAGGCCGCCGACCGCCTCAAGCCCGAGGGCGTCAACGTCGGTGATGACCATGTACATCGTCGCGAGCGTCATGCCGCCTTGTGGCAGGCCGAACTCGCGTGCCTGCTTCAGGCCGTTGACCAGGTCCGCGTCACCGGAGCCGAACAGCACCGCCTTCGCGCCCGACATTTGGGCCTGCACCAGGAACGACGCCCAGTCCGTCTCGCCGAGCTTGTGGTGCAGGGAGCCGAGCACCCGGCCGCCATTGTCCCGCGCCGCCTGCCGCGCCGTCTGCTCCAGCGCGTCCCCGGCCGCCCCCTCCGGCGTGATGATGAACCAGCTGTCCTTGCCGGCCTTCAAGAGCGACTGGGCTTCGGACCGGCCGACGGAGTAGGTGTCCCACACCCAGGCGATCCCGTAGCCGTTGCAGTCCTGCTCGGTGATGCGGTCGTTGATCGTGGTGGAGAAGAACACCAGCTTGCGCTGCCGCCCTGCCTCGCCGTTGACGGCCAAGGCGACGGAGGAGGTCGGCACATCGAAGATCGCGTCCACGTCGCCTGTGAACCACTGATGCGAGATGCCGGCGCCCACGTCCGCCTTGTTCTGGTGGTCGGCCGAGACGAGCTGCACCCGGTCTGCCATGCCGCTGTCGGCAACCGCCATCTGCGCCGCCAGCACCGACCCGGCGCCGCCATAGTCGGCGTAGCTCGAACTCATGTCCGTCAGCACGCCGATCTTGACGGCAGGCGGCGCCGGCGCCGGCTGGGCAAGTGCGGCGGCGGCCACGAAGGGAAGCACGGCCAGAAAGGCGGCGGTGTCTCGCAGGCTCGGCAACGGACCCTCCATCAAAAACGCGGCGGACCCTGCCGGAATGGTGGGCCGCTCTTCTTGTGTCCTGATGATAGCATGGCATTCCAAATTGTGGATGGCTAAATTGCTGGTAGGCTCATGGGCAGCCGTGACGCCAGGCAAAAGCTTGTCTAGCCTTGGACACCGCTTGTGCCACCGGCACGACCAGCAGGGAGGACCAGATGACCGGACCAGTGGACCGTTACGGCGCATACCAGCGGCTTCGCTTCGATTGGCCGCACCCGCGGGTGATCCGGATCACGATGGCGAACGGGCGGATGAACACCGCCGACAGCGTCATGCACGACGAGCTCGCGCGGGTGTGGCGCGACGTGGACGCCGACCCGCAGGCGAACGCCGTCATCATCACCGGCGCCGGCGCCTATTTCTCGGCCGGCGGCGACTTCTCCCTGGTGCAGGCGCAGATCGACGGGTTCGAGGCGCGGGCGCGCGGCTGGAAGGAGGCGCGGGACCTCGTTTACAACTGCATCAACTGCAGCAAGCCCGTGGTGTCGGCGATGCGCGGGGTGGCGGTGGGCGCCGGCCTGGTATGCGGGCTGCTGGCCGACATCTCGCTCGCGACGAAGGACTGCCGCATCCTGGACGGCCACACGCGCCTGGGCGTCGCCGCGGGGGACCACGCGGCGATGATCTGGCCGTTGCTGTGCGGCATGGCCAAGGCCAAGTACTACCTGCTGACGTGCGAGCCGCTGCTGGGTGCCGAGGCCGAACGGATCGGGCTGGTCACGGAGGCGCTGGACGACGCGGCGCTGGACGCCCGGGCGGTGGCCATCGCCGCCCGGCTGGCGGAGGGCGCGCAGACGGCGATCCGCTGGACCAAGTACTCGCTCAACAACTGGCTGCGCCAGGCCGGCCCGGCCTTCGACGCGTCGCTCGCGCTTGAGTTCATGGGCTTCGACGGCCCTGACGTGCGCGAGGGCTTGGCGTCGCACCAGCAGAAGCGCAAGCCGGTGTTCGACCCCAACTCACCCATCTGAGGCCCGCGATGCCCGCCATCCCGCCAATCATTGACGACGAGCGAACGCCGGACGCGGACGGGGGCCTGGACCGGGCGCCGCGGGACGTGGGCGCGGTCGTCAACGCGCTGCGCATCCTGCAATTCCTGGCCGGCAGCACCGCCCCGCTGGGCGTGGCTGCCGTGGCGCGCGGGACCGGGATCAGCACCAGCACCTGCTTCAACATCCTTCGGACGCTGACCCGCGCCCGGTTCGTTTCATTCCACCAAGTGGCCAAGACCTACACGCTCGGCCTCGCGATGGCGGAGCTGGCGGCCGGCATGGTCGGCGTGAGCCACGCCGAGCTGATCCGCCCGGAGCTGGAGCGGCTGGCGCTGAACTACGAGACGCTGGTGCTGCTGTGGCGCGTCACCGACGACAACCACCTGGTGCTGATCGACCGCGCGCACAGCCAGGCGGCCATCCGCGTCGAGATCGGCGTCGGCTACCGCCTGCCCTTGTTCGCCGGCGCCATCGGCCGGTGCGCCGCGGCGGCGATGCGGCTGCCGGAGGCGGAGCTGCGGCGGCGCTTCGCCGGGCTGCGGTGGCAGGTGCCGCCGACGTTCGCGGCTTACCAGGCGGAGGTGGTTCAGGCGTCCGAGCGGGGCTGGGCGCTGGACGACGGGCAGCTCTACCGCGGCCTGACGACGGTCGCGGCGGTCATCGCCGACGACCAAGGCCGACCGCGCTTCGGCGCCAGCGGAGTCTCGATTGCCGGGCAGCAGGCGCCCGACCGGCTGGCGCGGCTGGGCGACGACCTCAGCAACGTGGCGGCGCTGGTCGGCGCATCGCTGTTCCCGGCAAGGGCGTCAACCACCTGACTATTCAGGATACGAATTGCAATTCTCTATCTGGGATGCAATGTATACTCCAAGTGGGAGGATGCACGTTGTCGGACGCAGCAGACATAGGGACCAGCGCGCGCCCATCCGGGCCGGAAGCCAGCTTCGCCGCCTACCTCGCCGCTGGCCGCTTCATGATCCAGCGCGCCCCGGATGGGACGCACGTCTTCTACCCCCGCGTCGCCGCCCCCGGCACCGGCGCCCCGCTGGAATGGGTCGAGGCGTCGGGCCGAGGCACCGTGCACGCCATCACTGTCAACCGCTCCCGCGACGGCGCCTACAACGTGGCCCTCATAGACCTGGCCGAAGGCCCGCGCATGATGAGCACGGTCGAGGGCGTGGAGAGCGTGCCGGTCGGCACCCGGGTCCGCGCCCGCATCAAGCAGGCCGGCGAGGGCTATCACGTCGTGTTCGACCCGGTGCAGGCGCCATGATCCGCGGCAGCGCCGCCATCGCCGGCATCGGCGCCGCCGGGCTGGGCGAGGCGCCGGGGTGGTCGGCAACCGAGCTGATGGCCCAGGCCGCGGTCACAGCTGTGGCCGACGCCGGGCTGGCGCTGCGCGACATCGATGGCCTGTTCGCCGCCACCAGCACGCACGCCTTCCCGACGCTCACTGTCGCCGAGCACCTGGGACTCAGGCCCCGCTTCTTCGACGGCACCAACGTGGGCGGCGCCAGCTTCGAGATGCACCTGCTACAGGCGGCGCTGGCGCTGGAGGCCGGGCTGTGCGACGCCGCGCTGATTTGCTACGGCAGCAACCAGCGGACCGCAGGCGGGCGGCTGGTGTCCATGGCCGAGCCGGCCTGGCACGAGACGCCCTACCGCCCCCGCCACCCCATCACCGCCTATGCCCTCGCCGCCGGACGGCACATGCACCAGTATGGCACCACGCGCGAGAACCTGGCCGATGTCGCCGTCGCCGCCCGCGCCTGGGCCAACCTCAACCCGGACGCATTCGCCCGCGGGCCGCTGTCCCGGGACGACGTGCTGGGCGCCCGCATGGTCAGCGACCCGCTGACGGCCCGCGACTGCTGCCTCGTGACGGACGGCGGCGGCGCCTGCGTGATGGTGCGCGCGGACCGGGCGCGCGACCTGCCGCACCGCCCCGCCTACCTGCTGGGCGCCGCGGGCGCGCAATGGCACCGCTCCATCGCCTCCATGCCGGACCTGACGGTGACGGCCGCAAGTGACAGCGGGCCGCGGGCGATGGCGATGGCTGGGATGGCGCAGGCCGACGTGGACCTGCTGATGCTGTACGACGCCTTCACCATCAACACGATCCTGTTCCTGGAGGACCTGGGTTGGTGCCCAAAAGGCGAGGGCGGGCGGTTCGTCGGCGACGGGCGCATCGCGCCGGGCGGGTCGCTCGCGGTCAACACCAATGGCGGCGGCCTGTCCTGCGTGCATCCCGGCATGTACGGCATGTTCCTCATCATCGAGGCCGTGACGCAGTTGCGCGGCCACGCCGGCGCCCGCCAGCTCCCGCGGTGCGACGTGGCGCTGTGCCACGGCAACGGCGGCACCCTGGCCAGCCAGGTCACCGCCATCCTCGGCAACCCGGCGGCGCTCTGATGACCCTGGACCCCGCAAGCCTGCTCGCCTTCCCGATCCCGCCGGTGCGCCAGCGGGTCACGCCGCGCGACGCCGTGCTGTACGCGCTCAGCGTCGGCCTTGGAGCGGACCCGATGGACGCGCGGCAGCTCGACTACGTGGACGCCCACCGGGAATTGCGGGCGATGCCCTCGATGGCGGTCGTGCTCGGCCATCCCGGCTTCTGGCTGGCGGACCCGCGCACCGGCGTTGACGCGGTGCGGCTGGTGCATGGCGAGCAGTGGGTCGAGTGGCACGCGCCGCTGCCGACGGATGGCGAGGTCGTGGGCCACACCCGCGTGACCGGCCTCGTTGACAAGGGCGCGGACCGCGGGGCGCTGCTGTTCAGCGAGAAGCGGCTGGCCGACGCCGGCACCGGCGCGCTGCTGGCGACGGCCGGGGCCACGACGTTCCTGCGCGGCGACGGAGGCTTCGGCGGCGCGTCCGGCCCCGTGCCGCCGCCGCACCCCATGCCGGCCGGTGCGCCCGAAGCCACCATCGAGTTGCCGACCCGCCCCGAGCAGGCGCTGCTGTATCGCCTCAATGGCGACGACAACCCGCTCCATGCCGACCCGGCGGTGGCGGCGCGGGCCGGCTTCCCGCGCCCGGTCCTGCATGGGTTGTGCACGCTGGGCGTCGTCACCCACGCCCTGTTGCGCGCCCGCGGCTACGGCGCCGCGCCGCGCCGGCTGCAACTGCGCTTCTCCGCCCCGGTCTTTCCCGGCGAAACCATCCGCACCGACATCTGGCCCGATGGCTCGTTCCGCGCCCGTGTGGTCGAGCGGGAGGTGGTGGTGATTGATCACGGCCTGATGACTTGGGAGCCGGCACGATGACGGGGGAGCAGGCCGAGAACGTCCGGATGTTGCGCGACAGCGCCGCCGCCGTCGCGCCGGAGGGCGGCAGCCTGGCCCGTGTCCGCGCCTTGCGCTTCGGGCTGCCCGGCATTGACCGCGCCGTGTGGCAACAGATGGCTGGCATGGGATGGCTTGGCTTGCTGGTGCCCGAGGACCGGGGCGGCGCCGGACTGGGCATGGTGGAGGGGTGCGCGCTGGCCGAGGCCCTGGCCGAGGGCCTGACGCCCGAGCCGCTGGCGCTGTGCGCGAGCATCGCCAGCCTTCTCCCGGCGGACCTGCTGGACGGGGCATTGTCTGGCGGGTGCATCGCCTTGCCCGCTTGGCAGGAAGCGGCGGACACGGTGCAGCCAGGAGACGGCACCGCGGCGGCAGGCGGGCGCGTCACTGGCCGCAAGCTGTTCGTCCCGATGGCGGCGGCGGCCGACCTGTTCCTGGTCGCTGCTGGCCCGGCGCTGGTGCTGGTCGAGGCCGGCGCACCCGGCGTCGTGCTGGAAACGGCGCAAACGCAGGATGGCGGGCATTTCGGCACGCTGACGCTGGACGGGGCGCCGTGCCGCCCGGTCGAGGGCACCCTTGCGGACGCTATCGAGGCGGCGACGCTGCTGACCGCGGCCGGGCTGCTGGGCGTGATGGAGCGCAGCTTTGCCCTGACGCTCGACTACTTGCGGACCCGCAAGCAGTTCGGACGCGCCATCGGCAGTTTCCAGGCGCTGCAGCACCGGGCGGCGGACCTCAAGCTGCAGATCGCCCTGACCCGCGCCAGCGTGGAGGGCGCGGCGGCGCTGCTGGACCGCGAAGCGGACCCGGCCCGCCGCCGGGCCGCGGTGTCCCGTGCCAAGGCGCGTGCGGCC
>CAXSEX010000017.1:10981-22203 GCA_964236415.1 uncultured Acetobacteraceae bacterium
CCAAAAAACTCGGCGCGCCGAACCTGATCACGTTCGTGGGCGAGACGCAGAAGGGGCTCCGGCTGCTGGAGCTGATGCGCGAGGCGGGGTACTCGCCGGTGCAGGAACGTCCCGACGGGTCGGTCGTCGTCTCGGTGCAGGCCCGCCGCCGGGCCGCGGTGTCCCGTGCCAAGGCGCGTGCGGCCACGGCCTCCATCCTGGTGACGCGGGAGGCGATCCAGATGCACGGCGGCATCGGCTACACCGACGAGTACGACGTCGGGCTGTACCTCCGCCGGGCGATGGTGATGGCAAACCAGTTCGGCTCGGCCCGGCTGCACCGCGCCCGCTTTGCCGCAACCATGCCGGAGGTGTCCGATGACTGAAGCAGGCGACCTGGAGGGCATGGACGAGGCCACGTTCCGCCGCACCGTGCGGAGCTGGCTGCAGGCGCATTACCCGGCGGAGTTGCGCAACCCTGCCAAGCGGCTGCACTGGCGCGACAACAAGCCGGCCTACATGGCGCTCTCCCGCAAGGGTTGGATCGCACCGGGCTGGCCGCGCGAGCATGGCGGCCTCGGCCTGTCCGGCGCGCGGCAGCTGATGATGATCGAGGAGTTCGAGCGGTTCGGCGCGGCGCGGATGAACGACCATGGGGTCGTGATGCTCGGTCCGCTGCTGATCCGCTACGGGACAGCGGCGCAGAAGGCGCGGTTCCTGCCGCGCATCCTGGCCGGGGAGGACGTGTGGTGCCAGGGCTACAGCGAGCCGAACGCCGGGTCGGACCTGGCCAGCCTGTCCACGACCGCGGTGCTGGAAAACGGGGAGTGGGTGCTGAACGGCCAGAAGACCTGGACGACGCTCGCCAACGACGCGAACTGGATCTTCGTCCTGGCGCGCACCGACCGTGCCGCGAAGAAGCAGGAGGGCATCAGCTTCCTGCTCGTGCCGATGGACGCGCCGGGCATCACGGTCCGGCCAATCGTCAACCTCGATATGCACGACGAGTTCTGCGAGGTGTTCTTCGACGATGTGCGCGTGCCGGCCGACTACCTGGTGGGCGAGGTGAACCAGGGCTGGACGATGGCGAAGGCGCTGCTGGGGTTCGAGCGCGTGATGATCGGCTCGCCCAAGCAGTCCGCATACGCGCTCGACCGGCTGCGGCAATTGGCCGGGCACATGGGGGCGTGGGAGGACGGCGCGTTCCAGGACGCCTACGTCCGGCTGCGGCTGGACCTGCTGGACCACACCTCGCTGTACGAGACCTACGTGGACCGGCTGCGCCGCGGCGAGCTGCTGGGCGCCGACGTTTCCATGTTGAAGCTGAACCAGAGCGAGCTGTACCAGCGCATCACCGAGGCGATGCTGGACATCGCCGGGGAGAACGCCGGCCTGCTGCACCCGATGGGCGGCAACCGCGAGCTGAACCCTGCTGGCCAGTTCATCCAGGCCCGCCCGGTGACGATCTACGGCGGGTCCAACGAGATACAGCGCAACATCCTGGCGAAAGCCGTCCTGGACTTGCCGGGATGATAGGGGACCACACGATGACGGGCATGATGGAGGGCAAGGTCGCGGTCGTGACCGGCGCCGGCGGCGGCATCGGACGGGAGCTCGCCCTTGCCCTTGCGCTGGAAGGCGCCGCGGTCGTGGTCAACGACGTGGGCGCCAGCCTGGGAGGAGAGGGCGCGTCCGCCACGCCGGGCCAGCAGACCGTGCAGGTCATCGAGCAGCGAGGCGGACGCGCCGTCGCCAGCACCGACAGCGTGGCGGGCTGGGACAGCGCGCGGCGGATCGTGCAATGCGCGCTGGACAGCTTCGGGCGCCTGGATGCGGTGGTGAACAACGCCGGCATCCTGCGCGACGCCATCTTCCACAAGATGACCGAGCAGGAGTGGCTGAGCGTGGTGGACGTCCACCTGAACGGCACCTTCTACGTCAGCCGCGCCGCCGCCGAGCCGTTCCGGGCGCAGGGGTCCGGCGCTTATGTCCACATGACCAGCACGTCCGGGCTGATCGGCAACACCGGCCAGGCCAACTACTCCGCCGCCAAGCTGGGCATCGCGGCGCTGTCGAAGTCCATCGCGCTGGACATGGGGCGGTTCGGCGTGCGCTCCAACTGCATCGCGCCCTTCGCATGGTCCCGCATGACCAGCAGCATCCCCGCGGACACGCCGGAGCAGAAGGCGCGGGTGGCGAAGCTGGAGCAGATGACCCCCGACAAGAACGCCCCGCTCGCGGTGTTCCTGGCCAGCGACGCGGCACGCGACGTGACGGGCCAGGTGTTCGCCGCCCGGCACAACGAGATCTTCCTCATGTCCCAGAGCCGCCCCGTCCGCAGCGTCCACCGCGACGGGGGCTGGACCCCTGCGCTGGTGGCGGAACACGCCGCTCCGGCACTGCGCGCGAGCCTGCTCCCGCTCGACCGCAGCCCCGACGTGTTCAGTTGGGACCCCGTTTGACCTTGGACGCACCACAGCGAGGACCATCATGGACGTAGCCCTCATCCGCTCCGACGACCACGCCGAAATTCGCGAAGAGGTCCGCAAGCTGTGCGCCCGCTTCCCCGGCGAGTACTGGCGCAAGCTGGACGAGGTTCGCGGTTACCCGACCGAGTTCGTGCAGGCCCTGACCGGGAGCGGCTACCTGTCGGTCCTGGTTCCCGAGGAGTACGGCGGCTCCGGCCTGGGCCTGTCGGCGGCGGCGGCCATCCTGGAAACCGTGCAGGCCGAGGGCTGCAACGGCGGCGCCTGCCACGCGCAGATGTACACGATGGGCACGATCCTGCGCCACGGCTCGCTTGAGCAGAAGCGGCGCTACCTGCCGAAGATCGCCAGCGGCGAGCTGCGGCTGCAAGCCTTCGGCGTCACCGAACCCGGCAGCGGCACGGACACCACCGCGCTGCGGACGACGGCCGTGCGCACCAACGACGGCTACGTGGTGAACGGCCAGAAGATCTGGACCTCACGCGCCGAGCACAGCGACCTGATGCTGCTGCTGGCCCGCACCCAGCCGCGGGACCAGGTGGCGAAGCGGACCGAGGGGCTGAGCACCTTCATCGTGGACATGAGGGCCGTGCAGGGCCTGACCATCCGGCCCATCCGCACGATGATGAACCACAACTCCTGCGAGGTGTTCTTCGACGGGATGCACATCCCCGCCGACGCGCTCCTGGGCGAGGAAGGGCGCGGCTTCCGCTACATCCTGGACGGCATGAACGCCGAGCGGCTGCTGATCGCCGCCGAGTGCGTCGGCGACGCCAAGTGGTTCACCGCCAGGTCCGTGGCCTACGCCGGAGACCGGAAAGTGTTCGGCCGGCCCATCGGCCAGAACCAGGGCGTGCAGTTTCCCATCGCCCGCGCCTACGCGCAGATGCGCGCGGCCGAGCTGCTGGTGCGGGACGGGCTGGAGCGGTTCGAGGCCGGGCTGCCCTGCGGGGAGCAGGCGAACATGGCCAAGATGCTGGCGGCCGAGGCCAGTTGGGCCGCGGGCGAGGCGTGCATCCAGACGCACGGCGGCTTCGGCTTCGCGGAGGAGTACGACATCGAGCGCAAGTTCCGCGAGACGCGGCTGTACCAGGTGGCGCCCATCAGCACCAACCTGGTGCTGTCCTACGTCGCCGAGCACGTGCTCGGGATGCCGCGCAGCTACTGATGGGCGCGCTCGACGGCATCCTGGTGGTCACGCTCGAGCAGGCGGTGGCTGCCCCCTACTGCTCCAGCCGGCTGGCCGACGCGGGCGCGCGCGTCATCAAGATCGAGCGGCCGGAGGGGGACTTCGCGCGGGGCTACGACGCCGCGGTGCATGGGTTGTCCAGCTACTTCGTCTGGCTGAACCGCGGCAAGGAGAGCCTGGTGGCCGACATCAAGGACCCTGGCGACGCGGCGCTGGTGGCGCGGCTGGTGGCGCGGGCGGACGTGTTCATCCAGAACCTGGCCCCGGGGGCCGCTGCCCGCGCCGGCTTCGGCTCGGACGCGCTGCGGGCGCGGCACCCCGGCCTGACCACCGTGGACATCAGCGGCTATGGCGAGGGGCATTCCTACGCCGACATGAAGGCGTACGACCTGCTGGTGCAGGCGGAAAGCGGGCTGGCGGGAGTCACGGGGCACCCGGCGGGGCCGGGGCGGGTGGGCGTGTCGGCATGCGACATCGCATGTGGCATGGCCGCGCACGCCGGAGTGCTGGAAGCCTTGATCGGGCGGGCGCGCACCGGGTTGGGGCGCCGCTTGAAGGTCAGCCTGTTCGACGGCATGGCGGACTGGATGAACGTGCCGCTGCTGTGCTTCGAAGGCAGCGGCCGGGTGCCGGAGCGGATGGGGCTTGCACACCCCTCGATCTGCCCCTACGGCGCGTTCGCGACGGCGGACGGGACGGAGGTGCTGATCTCGATCCAGAACGAGCGGGAGTGGCGGTCGTTCTGCGCTGGGGTGCTGGGAGAGCCTGACCTGGCAGGCCAGGCAGAGTTCGACAGCAACACCGCGCGGGTAGCGAACCGGGCGGCAGTGGACGCGCGGGTGGCCGCGGCACTGCGTCCGCTGCCACGGGACGAGGCCGCGTCCCGCCTGCGCGCGGCGGGCACGGCGTTCGGCTTCGTCAACGACATGGCCGGGCTGGCGGCCCATCCAGCCCTGCGCCGCGCCACAATCCAAACTCCGGGCGGCCCGGCCTCCATCGTGGCCCCCCCAGTCCTGCATGACGGACCGCAGGCACTTGGGGCAGTGCCGGCCATCGGGGAGCACTCGGACGCGCTCCGGGCGGAGTTCGCGTGACGCAGTCTCTGCTGGCGGCCTACCAGCTCTGGTCGCTCCGGCTGCCCAACCGGGTCGTCATGGCACCCATGACGCGCAACCGCGCAGACAATCCGGGCAACCTCGCGACGCCGCTGGTCGCGGAGTACTACGCCCAGCGGGCAACCGCCGGGCTGATCATCAGTGAAGGCGCCTTCGTCAGCCGGCAGGGCATTGGCTTCATCAACGTTCCCGGCCTCTACACCGACGCGCAGGCTGAGAGCTGGCAGCAGGTCACGGCTGCCGTCCACGCCGCGGGTGGACGCATCTTCGCGCAACTCTGGCACGTCGGCGCCGTCTCGCATCCGGATTTATTGGGTGGCAGCCTGCCAATGGCGCCCTCGGCCATCAACCCGGGCAGCAACGCTTTCACGCACGCAGGCTTCAAGGCGACGCCGGTTCCGCGAGCGCTGGATGTGGCGGAGGTGGCGGACACCGTCCAGGACTTCCGCCGGGCCGCGCGCCGGGCGGTGCAGGCCGGCTTCGACGGGGTGGAGCTGCACGGCGCCAACGGCTACCTGTTCCAACAGTTCTTCGCCCGCAGCATGAACGCCCGCACCGACCGCTACGGCGGCTCCGTCGAGAACCGGGCGCGGTTCCTGTTCGAGGTGCTGGAGGCGGTCGGGGCGGAAGTGCCGGCGGACCGTATCGGGGTCCGCCTCAACCCCGCCATGCACGGCCTGTCCGGCATCCTGCTCGATGAAGAGACCCTGCCGCTCTACCGATGCATCTGCCAACGGCTCGACGCGCGCCCCATCGCCTACCTGCATGTCATGGAGCCGATCAACGACGTCGCGGGCCTGCCTCCTGCCCTGACCAGCCCATCCGTCGCCGCCGCAATCCGCACGATGTACGGAGGCACGTTGATCGCTGCCGTGGACCACACGCAGGACACGGCGAATGCCGCGCTGCGGGCCGGCCACGCCGACCTGGTGGCCTTCGGACGCAGCTATATCGCGAATCCCGACCTGGTCGCGCGGTTCACGGCGGATGCGGCGCTGACGGCGCCGTTGCGCGACTTCTTCTATGCGGGCGGTGCGACGGGTTACACAGACTACCCGCCCATGTCCGGGGCCGGCGCCGCAGGCGGGGACAGGGTCGCCGCCGGGGAGCGCTACGCCGAAAGCCGGTTGCGGTCCCGCCCGACCATCGGGACGTAGCGGCCTACCCTGCCAGCAGCCGGCGCAGCTTCGCGACCGCGCTGCCCGGCGTCGTCAGCACGCGCTTGCCCGTGGCTTCCGCGACCTCATGGGCTGTCCGCGCCATGCTGGACTGCGCGAGGGCAATCAGGTCACAGCCGGCCAGGTCCCGCAGGGCTGCCGAGACGACCAGCCGGTCATGCGTGGCGGCGTCGCCTGCATTGAGCGCATCGAAGGCGCCCGCGGCCAGGGCCTGCCCCGCAATTACCCCTGGCGGGAACTCGCGCGGCATGGCCGCCAAGGTCGGGGCGAAAGTGGCCAGCAGGCCGACACGGGCGCCGGACCGGGCGGCATCCTCAATCATCGCCTCGTTCGGCTTCAGGACCGGCAGCGGCGCCAGCGCGCGCTGCACCACCTCGATCGCACGGCCGAACGCCGAGCAGGTGAACACGATCCCTTCGACCGGCGCGGCAGCCGCGTAACGCGCGATGGCAAGGAAGCGGTCCTGCACGTGGGCCGGCCCGCGCGATGGCGCCGTGAACAGCGCCTCGTCCAGCACATTCACCACGGCCGCTTCTGGCCAGCCCTCTGCGAAGGCCGCATTCATAGCGGGTGCGGACACCATCTGCACATGGATCAGCGCAATCACCATGGGACGTCGATCCTCCAGCACATCGGCAGGGTATTTCACTATACAGAATACCATGCTTCACTGAGAAGAACAGAGAACCGGAGATGGCCGATGAACACCCATGATCCATCGCGGACGGGAAAGCGCGGCCTGATCCGCGGCGGGCTGTCCGTTGCCGCGGCCGGCCTCGCGCTGGCGGGCACTGCCGGGGCCGGGCCTGCCGGGAGCGCGCGGGCGCCAGGCTTCTATCGGTTCCGCCTGGGCGACGCCGACATCACGATCGTGTCAGACGGGCGCGCCTACTCGTCCGATCCGAAGAGGACCTTCACGGGTGCGGCCCCGGCCGAGATAGACGCCGCAATGCAGGCCCGCTTCCTGGACACGGACCGGGTCGTGATGGACGAGAAGGTCGTCGTCGCCGACCTGCCCGGCCGGCGCGTGATGTTCGACTGCGGCGCGGGCACGTCCACCCTGTTCGGGACTGGCGGCGGGCGCCTGCCCGGCAACTTGGCGGCCGCAGGCATCTCACCCCTGTCCATTGACGCGATCATCTTCAGTCACGGCCACCCCGACCACATCGGCGCCCTGGTGTCCGATGCCGGCGAGCGCAATTTCCCGAACGCGCAACTCTACCTGGCCGAGGCCGAGCAGGCGTTCTGGACCGACCCGGACCGGACCGGCCCCCGCCTGGCAGCCTTCCACGCGCTCGCGATGCGGCAACTGGCGCCGAACCGGGAGCGGCTGCACGGCATCGCCAACGGGCAGGAAGTGCTGCCGGGCATCGAGGCCGTGGCCTCGCCCGGCCACACGGTGGGCCACACGCACTTCGTGCTGCATTCCGCCGGCCAACTCCTCGCGGTCACGGCCGACCTGACCCGGCATCCCGTCCTGGGCCTTGAGAACCGCTGGGCCTTCGCGGGGGACAACGACCCCGCGCTGTCGCTCGCCTCGCTCGACCGGCATGTCGGGCGGCTCGCCGATGAGCGCAGCCTGCTGGTGTCCTACCACTATCCCTGGCCCGGCCTGGGGCATGTCGTGCGCTGGGGTGACCGCTTCCGCTATGTCCCGGCCGACATGGACATGACCTGACGACCCAACAATATCTTTCTCTATCATGAATGACATGCTAGTCATGGGATAAGAACTGGCAGCCCCGAAGACGGGCCGGATCAGGGGGAGACGACATCCGAATGGATCTCAAGCTGGGCGGCCGCAAGGCGGTTGTGACAGGCGCATCCAAGGGCATCGGCGCGGCCGTGGCGGAGGCGCTTGCACGCGAAGGCTGCGACGTCGTCCTGGTCGCCCGCGACGCCAGCGCGCTCGGCGCCGTGCAGGCCCGCCTACGCGGCCACGGCACTGCCATCACGACGGAGGTTGCGGACCTCAGCCTCAGCGCCAGCGTGGACGCCCTTGCGGATCGGCATCTGGACGCCGCCATCCTGGTCAACAACGCCGGCGCCATCCCGGCTGGACGCCTGCACGAGGTGGACGAGGCCACCTGGCGCCGCGCCTGGGACCTGAAGGTGTTCGGCTACGTCAACATGACCCGGCGCTTCTACGCCTCCATGCAGGCGCGCGGCGGCGGCGCCATCGTCAACGTCATCGGATCAGCCGGCAAGCGCGTGGACGCCAGCTACATCGCGGGGTCCATGGGCAACGCGGCGCTGATCGCCTTCACCCAGGCGCTGGGCAGCGCAAGCGCAGCCGACGGAGTGCGCGTGGTCGGCATCAACCCGGGGCCAGTCGCGACGGAGCGCCACGAGCTGATCTTCCGCCGCCGGGCCACGGAGGCGCTGGGCGACCCGGAGCGATGGCGGGAGTTGCTGGCCCGCCTGCCGTTTGGCCGGGCCGGGCTGCCGGAGGAGATCGGCGCCATGGCCGCGTTCCTGGCGTCGGACGTGTCCGGCTACACCAGCGGCGAGGTCGTCACCATAGACGGCGGTGCCGTCTACCGGCGCGCGTCCTGATGCCGGTGCCCGTCCTGCCACGGAACAAGGACGTGCTGGGTGGCGTGCTGGTCTGCACCCTGGGCGCCGGCGCGATCGCCATGGTGCGCGGCAACGCGGTCGGCTCGCTGAGCCGGATGGGGCCGGGCTTCTTCCCGACGTTGATCGGCGTCGTCATGGTCCTGGCAGGGATCGCGATCGTCTTGGGCGGGGTGCGCGCCGGGCAAGGCGCCAGTTCGGTGGAGCGGCCCGACCTGCGCGCCTGGACCCTGATCCCGCTCAGCCTCGTGGCCTTCATCGTCGTGGGCGAACACGGCGGGCTGGCGCCGGCCACCTTCGCCGTCGTGTTCATCGCCGCCCTCGCGGACCGCGCCAACACCTGGCGCGGCGCCCTGTTGCTGGCTGCGGCGATGGTCGCCGTCTGCCTCGTGGTGTTCTGGTGGGCGCTACAGGTGCAGTTCCCGCTGCTGACGTTCGGGTCCGACGGGTGACGGGCGCACTCGCAGACCTCTGGAGCGGCTTCGGCGTCGCGTTGCAGGGACAGAACCTGATGTGGTCGCTGATCGGCGTGCTGATCGGCAACCTGATCGGCGTGCTGCCGGGCATGGGCGCGCTGACCGCCATCTCCATGCTGCTGCCGCTCACCTACACGCTGCCGCCGGTGCCGGCGATCCTTATGCTGGCCGGCATCTTCTACGGCTCCCAGTACGGCGGAGCCATCGGCGCGATCCTGCTCAACATGCCGTCCCATCCGCCGCACGCCATCACCTGCCTCGACGGCTATCCCATGACCCAGCAGGGCCGTGGCGGCGCGGCGCTGGGCATCACGATGATCTCGTCGTTCTTCGCCGCCTCGGTCGGCATTATCGTCATGATCTTCGCCTCGCCGCTGCTGGTGCAGGTCGCGTTCCAGTTCGGCCCGACCGAGATTTGCGCGATCATGCTGCTGGGCCTGACCGCGGGCGCGACCATGAGCCGCGGCTCACCGCTGAAAGGCGTGGCCATGACCGCGCTGGGCCTGCTGCTCGGCATCGTCGGCACGGACGTGAACAGCGGCGCCGCCCGCCTGACTTTCGGCCTGCCGGAGCTGCACAGCGGGGTGGAGCTGGTGGCGCTCGCCATGGGCCTGTTCGGCGTCGCGGACTTCATCGGCACCGTGAACCGCATGGCGCCGATGCACGCGCACATGAGCGTCAGCTTCCGCGACATGCGCCCGACCCGCGCCGAGCTGCGGCGCTCCATCGCGCCCATGATGCGCGGCACGCTGATCGGCACCCTGTTCGGCGCCATGCCCGGCACGGGACCCACCATCACCACCTTCATCGCCTACGCCGTGGAGCGCCGCGTCTCCCGCAACCCCGACAAGTTCGGACGCGGCGCCATTGAGGGCGTCGCCAGCCCGGAGGCGGCGGCCCACGCCAAGACGCAGGTGGACTTCATCCCCACCATGAGCCTCGGCATCCCTGGCGACGCGGTCATGGCGCTGATCCTGGGCGCGCTGCTGATCCAGGGCATCCAGCCCGGCCCGCAGCTGATCCGCGAGCATCCCGACCTGTTCTGGGGCCTGATCGCCAGCTTCTGGATCGGCAACGTCATCCTGATCGTGCTGAACGTGCCGCTGATCGGCGTCTGGGTTCGGCTGCTGCGCGTGCCCTACCGATTCCTGTTCCCTTCGGCGCTGTTCTTCATCGCCATCGGCGTCTATGCGACCAACAACTCCCTGTTCGCGGTGGGAGAGGTGCTGGCCTTCGGGCTGCTGGGGGCGGTGCTGCTGGCGCTCGACTTCCCGGTCGCGACCATCCTGCTCGGCTACGTGCTGGGTCCGCTGATCGAGGAGAACTTCCGCCGCGCCCTGATCCTGTCGCACGGCGACCTCGGCGTGTTCCTGCAGCGCCCGATAAGCGCCGCCTTCGTCGCTGTCAGCCTGGCGGTGATCGCCATGCAAGGGTTCTTCGCGCTGCGGTCGCATGGACCCGTGCTGCAAACAAGCCACGGGGCACCAATCCCGGCCAATCAAGAACCATGAGGGAACACCCATGACCATGCTGCTCCGGGCGCTGGCGGTTGCCGCGTGCCTCGCCACCGCCGGGCCATCCGCGCATGCGGCGGACTACCCCAGGCGGCCGATCAAAGTCGTGGTGCCCTCCAGCGCCGGCGGCACCACGGACATCATCGCCCGCCTGGTTTCCACCCGGCTCGGCCCGCTGCTCGGGCAATCGCTGGTGGTCGAGAACCGGATCGGCGCCAACGGCGTCGTGGGCGAGGACTACGTTTCCCGCCAGAAGGCCGACGGCTACACGATCATGTTCGTTCCGTCCGGGCACGCGATCAACAACAGCGTCTATCCCAACATCGCCTACGACCCGGAAACGAGCTTCACGCCCGTCATCCTCATCAACACGGTCCCAATGGCTGTCGTCGCACGGCCGGGCCTGGGCGTCAGCACCCTGGCCGAGCTGGTGCAGATGGCGCGGGACCGGCCGGGCAAGGTGACGTTCGGCTCGGGCGGCATCGGGTCGTCCAACCAGCTTGCGACGGAGTTGTTCGCGACCAAGGTCGGCGTGAAGCTGACACACGTGCCGTTCAACGGCGACGCGCCCACCATCAACGCGCTGCTGGGCCAGCAGATCGACTTCGCGTTCATCAACGTGCCCGCCGTGCTGCCCTACATCAAGGAGAAGTCCTTCGCCGTGCTGGCCGTCAGCACGGCGCGGCCAGTGCCCTCCTTGCTCGGCGTGCC